>DASYDW010000076.1 GCA_036499395.1 Pirellulales bacterium | reverse complement strand
GTGCCTTCGCGAGGAAGAATGACCCTACGTCAGTACAGAGTCCTGTCGAGTCATCACCAACGATCCTGTCATTTCGTAAAATATAAGCGGCACTTGGAGTCGAATGACGGTGGTGTTGTGCCGTTACGTCACCAATTCGGACAAGGAAGTGTTCGGTGCGTGGTTGGAGGACTTGGCCGATGAGCGGACAACGGCCAAGGTCAGCGCGCCCGTGCTTCGCGTGTCGGCCGGGAATTCCGGCGACTGCAAATCACTTCCCGAAGGAGTATGTGCCTCGTCAGAGAAGCCCGACCTTCGAATTCGATGTACCGTCAACAACGACATAGAAATCGTGACAAATGCCGATAAAGTGTTCACTTACCAATCCGCGTATTGCTCGTGCCGAGCGTCCATATCTGTCACATTTCTATTGTGCTAGGGATCTGAGCGCTTTTCCGAAGAGTGATAGTAGTAAGGGCCTTCATCCCCATATCGGGATTCTATGCCGACATGTGATGTGCTTCCGTCTAACGGACCGCTGTCTTTACCCGCAGGTCGGACGTGTTTTCGTTCTTCAAGCACTGGACCTTTGACTTGTTCGCCATTCTGGTCCGCGACCATTTTGGTACAGCGGGCAACAAAGGCACGGGCCCGCAACAGTGCCTCACCGTCAAGATTCTCGTCAGATCCTTCAAGGGCACTCAGCAAGAATTGGGACTCGACTGCTAGCCGCACTCGATCATCGCAAGGAACCGTACTACGAGAAGCTGAGCTCACCCCTCCGCCTGCCAGCAAAGCTCCTAGCAGACCAGCGATAAGAAGTCCGGCTAGCAATCCAAGTCCGACGTGTTTCTGAGACGAGCGTCGCATCGGTTTTATTTTGCGCTGGCCGACCGAGATATGTCGCCAAGGCGTGCTTCGTTCGCGCTCAATAGACCATCGCCATCGGTGTCGAGCATCCGGAACTCGGCCGAAGAGCCGAGAAATTCTCGCGCGGAGACATCCCCGTCACTGTTGCGGTCCATCGACAAAAACCACGTCGGACCGTCTCGTCGTGGGAGCGCGACGGCGGAAAGCGGATGACCACGGCTGATACTGGCGAGGCATAAATGAGGCAACGCCGTGGCATCGAAAGCTCCCTCTTGGATACACCCGGCTTCGCGCACTCGTTGCCAGGCGATGCGCAGTTCGCGGGCAGATAGACCGCCGTTGTGATCGGCGTCCAAGAACTCGAAAAGGCCGGTACCGTAATCGTATAAGGTCAGCAAAATATGGCCGCGCGCGAGTTGTTCCTGTAAATCAAGCCATGCGGACAACTCTAGCTTGCTGAGCTGTCCATTTCCGTCGCGGTCCGCGGAATTCAACAGGTATTTGAGTTCGGACAGGTCACGCTTGCTGACTTCGTCAACGGTCAGCGCCCCATCCTGATTAGTATCGGCATCGGTAAAGCGGGTCTCGTAGCGCTTCTTGCGCAACGGAATTAACTTGCCCAGCGCACCTTCGGCAGGCCGCAGCACAAATTGCAAGGGTTCGACGGATAAGCAGACGTCGTCTTGATTGTCGGCAGCAACACTGACATTTGTGGCATGCTCGATGAGTGCTGTAGTGGATTGGCCGTCGTCGAGGCGAACGCGGCAAACCAAGTCCGCTTTTAGCCGCCGCCAGCCGGCGAGTTCGTCCGCGGTTAACTGACCATCATTGTCGCCGTCGAGCAACGATCGACTGTCCGCAGAAATCGACAACTCCTGCGTATCCAACCGGCCATTACCATCGCGATCCTGCTGGCGTACCAGGAATGTCGCCCACTGCGTATCAGCCAGGCGCGTGGGCAGCACGATGGCGGGAACCGAACCGTCAATCGCTTTAGACGAGACCGCTGCCGTCGGTGCCGACACGAGTACCGCCCCCATGGCACCAGGATAGGCAACGCCAGCCAGCAAATCGCCAGGGCCGATCAGCTCATCACCGTCCGCGTCGGACTTGCGGAGCAATAGCGCGGCATTTTGCCATTCCTGTTCGTCGGCGCGGCCATTGCCGTCGACGTCGAGCTGGTTAACGAGCGCCGTTGTCAATGCGGCAGTGGACGGCGGCCTGCCCACTGCTACCGTTATGTTTCCTAGGCCACCGCGGCGATAGCAATCGGCCAATTCACTGAGCACAACCTTCCCGTCGTCATTAAGATCGAGAGATTCGAATGCCGGGCCAGGACCCGTAAAGGGGGCAATGGGTCGCCACAGCTGCTGCCGAACTGCGAAGGGCGAGGGGAGTCGAGCCCCTTCCTCCCTGTCGAGAATCCCGTCGTCATTACGATCGTAATACGAGAGCAAACGCTGAAAGGCCGCCGCGTCGCCCCAAAGCGAACTAACTGAGTGGTGGTCTAATTCCGCGCGGATCTGTACGCGCACGGCCTTGTGAGGAGCGAGTACGATCAAGTCCAGGCCATCCGCACAAGAGCTAACTGCATCGGCGGAAGAATCGCCGCCGTCAGCACGCGCTTCTGGACTTGCTCCCCATAAAATCGCGCATGCGATCGTCGACAAGTACATTCCCATCCGCTCGCGCCGCATCATAGAATTTCCTCGATCGGATGGGCCGCCGGATCGGCGACCCGAATGGGCCGACTGACGTTCGACATGTTTTGTTTCCTGGGGTCAATTCCGACCGCCTTGGAGGCTGTCGCTATCAGGTCGGGGACTGTTACGGGACGTTCCTCGACGGCAGTGCCATCCGCATTGGTTCGGCCAATTGCCTGGCCGCCCTTGATTCCGCCGCCGGCCAGCACCGTAGCCCACGATTGCGGCCAATGGTCACGGCCAGTATTGCCATTGATCTTCGGAGTTCGTCCGAACTCGCCCATGCAGATAATTAACGTCGATTCGAGCAAGCCTCGATCCTTCAGATCGGCCATGAGCGTCCCGAAACCCACGTCGAGCGTGCCCGACAAGCCCTTGACTCGGTCGAAGTTATTCTGATGTGTATCCCAACCTCCCAAAGTAATCTCCACGCAGGCCACACCGCGTTCGATAAGTCTGCGAGCGAGTAGGCATCCCTGCCCAAACAGGTTGCGACCGTAGGCGTCGCGCAATGCCTCCGGTTCGTCTTCAATGCGGAAAGCGCGGGCGGCTTCGGGACGCATGAGTCGCACGGCCCGCGCCGTGGCAGAGTTTAGGCTAGCCACTACGGAATTCTCGCTGCCATTCAGGAAGCGCTGTTCAAAACCATCCAACAGGGCCAGCCGGTCGCGTTGAGCTTCCTCCGACACGCTTGCAGCTCGTGCAAGATCGGGCACCGTCAGCGCCTCAGGACCGCCATCACCTTCCATGCCGTTTTGGCCGGAGATACCCTCGGCAATCATCAAGGGCGCGAAATTCGGCCCAAGAAACCCACCACCAATCGTGCTAGCAAAACGGGCGGGGGCGACGCTTACGAAATTCGGCAAGTCGATGTCCGCGATCCCTAACTCACGCGCCACTAGCGCACCCACGGCCGGGAATTGAATCGCTCCCTGTGGAATGTATCCCGTGCGCACCAAGTGGGTCGCTCGATCGTGGTCACCTTCCTTGCTCGCCATCGAGCGTATGATCGCCATATCACCGGTCAGTTTTGAAAGGATGGGCAGATGTTCCGAGATTCGCAATCCGGCTACTGCCGTGTCGATCTCACGATAAGGTCCCCCCGTCTCCTGGCCAGGCTTGAGATCCCACAGATCGATGGTGGCAGGACCTCCATTGAGCCAGAGAAGTATCACGGACTTTTTGCGCTGCGGATGCGTCGCTACATCCGCGGCAAAGGTGCCGATCCAACCGGAAAGGGAACCGCCGGCGATGCCCAATGTCCCCAGACGCAGAAGATTTCGACGCGTTACGGAGCAGGTCGTAAACACTCCATGTCCTCCTTGTTACGGGACGGTCACATCAGCGGTTAGTATTGAACTCACTCGAATTGATCAGGGCCCAAAAAATATCGGCAAGCGCCCGGCCGGCCGCGCCCTCGTCGCTATGACGCGAAGCGTGCGCAACGAGTGCAACCAACTCGTCATCAGCCGGTAGCCGTCCCAGGGTCGCCAGGAAAAGCGTTTGAACTCGCTCTGGTGTTCCCAGGAACGGCGAGTTGACGGTAGCGCGCAGCAGAGGGCTTGTTGCGAAGTCCGTCACCTCCGTGGTCAGTTCGCCATTCATGAGGGCTAGCGCCTGCATGATCGAACGCTGGGCCGCGACAGGACGGTCGACGCGAAAGCCAGCGGTAAATCGCCGGCGAGCTGCGGTCACGCTAGCGGAGTCAAGATCTTCGCGTTCCACCGGCAGCGCGGCGGCAACTCGCAGGCTAGCGTAGAGCTGTTCCCCCGTGAGTGCGCGGATCGGCATGTAAGCGAATGCCCTTGGATCGACGCTACCAGAGGTTCCCGGCCCACTCACAGCGCTGGCTTGCGGTCGGCTCGTCGACTGGTAAATCCGGGTCGACATATACGCGCTTGCTAGGAAGCGCAGATCGAATCCACTGTCAGCGAACGACGCGGCCAATTCGTCCAGCAACCTCGGATGGCTGGCGGGATTTTCGCCCGACAGATCATCCAGTGGCTCGATCAATCCGGCACCAAAGAAATATGCCCATAATCGATTAACGCCGTTGCGGGCCAAGTAGGGATTTTGTTTGTCACAGATCCAATCGGCGAGCAAATGCCGACCGGTATCTGGTTCGATGTTCTCTGGCCAGGCAGGCTGCGCGGAAACAAGTAAGCGTGGCGTCACCACCTGGTCTGTGTTGGCAATCGCAAGCTCCAAACGCACGGGGAGTGCCTCAGTGGCCCGCGTCGGGCGCGCGAAGAACGCAGCCGTCTGCCAGAACTGCTCGCGCGTCCAGCGCGAGAAAGGGTGGTCGTGACACTGCGCACAATCCAAGTTCACGCCTAGAAACGCTCGCGCGGTATTGGCTGCCAAGTTTTCCGGCTTGTACTCGCTGGCGGCGAAAAAGGCGCGCGGCGCAGCCTGACGATCCTGCGCCTTCCCTGCCTCCGGCTTGCCGCTAGCCGGTACTGTCAACAGCGCATGTACGATGTGATCGTAGGGCGAGTTTTCCCGCAACCGTGCCGCCAACCAGGGCTCGACCTCAGCGGACAAGCCGACGAATTGCGGAGTGTCGGCTTGCGGAATCCATGTGCGGCGCCAGAAGGTGGCGAAATGTCTTGCACTGGCGGATGAGGCTAGCAACTCCTCAGTTAGCACCGCACGTTTGTCGGTGCTCTGAGCTTCGAGAAAGGTCCTTACTTCCGCCACAGTGGGAATCCGCCCGACGGCATCCAGATATAAGCGCCGCAAAAACGTCGCATCATCGGCCAACGGTGCCAGCTCGGCCTGTTTCTGGTGTCCCTCGGCAAGAAGCGCGTCGATGCGCCGGGCCAGTGCCGCCGCCTCGGGCGCCGCAGCTACCGCGGTGCTAATGACCGTATTCCAGGCAAGGGCGATCGACAGAAATGTTCGGCGGACGGACATCCGAATCCCCTCCTGGCAAGTTGCGTTTGAATAGGTAGCTAACGCACTTTCAATTCGATCGGAGGTAGTGCGTTCTCCCCCGCGGCAATGGTAACTTTGGCAGCAGGGCGTTGTGGGTCGCGGAAGCGATCACGCAGTTGATCCGGTCCCCGATCTTCTTCTCCACCAACTCCCTTAACGATCTTTGGCCAAGCGACGGTCACTGCGTACTCGCCTGCGGGAGCGCCGTCGTTAGCCAAGCGGGTGCTGAGACGGAATACCCCATCTTCGCCCGCGATTGCAAACGGAGTGACTCGCTCGCCGGGCGAAGACAGCGGATGAAAAGTAATTTCGGCCCGCGAAGCCGGTTTGCCATTCACGAGGACACGTCCGACCACGGGGAACACCTCTAGCTTCGGTGACTCATCACGTCCACAGCCCAATAATGAAATTGATGGGAGCAGTACCAATAATCGGCAAAACCGCATGGTGCATATCCGGAAGTGATGCAGCATCATATAACGATGACTTCGTCACCGAAATTCAGAGGTCGTCAGAGACAACCTCGGTGCCGTTGATTGTGCCCAGTGCGTAAACGAGTTGCACGGGAATAGCGGCCTTCAAAAAGCGTACGCTGCCATCGCAAAATGCTGCGTTCGCGCCTGCCACATGGAAGGCGTAAATGCCCTGCGCGTTGTTGCAATTAATTGAGCAAGCCGAGCCGACAGAGAGTCCGTCGGCTGTGTAACCCTGGTACGTGAAGGTTAGGTATCCGGTCTGGCAGCCCCACCAATTTGGGTACAGTTGCGCAGTCTGGCCGACATTCGCGCCCAGAATATATTGATCGGGGCGGCCCGCCTGTTCGTGTAACAATGTGGTGTGCGAAGTACCATCCACGATATCTGAAATGGCCCGATACGTGCCGTCTTTCTTCAGCACCGGGTCACCAGTCAGGCCGGGATAAGTGTAGGCGGTGCTTAGTGCATGGTTGGCTGCGTAATCCGAGGCAATACCCGTTGTGCCATACAGGCTAGTTGAAACGCCGGTTGTAGCCGTCCCCAAGGTAATCACTCTGTTCGCTTCCGGAGCTGAAGGGCATTGCATCGTAGGCACCGGAGTCATGGCCGCTTGTTGGTTGGCGGCATCGTAGAAGTTCAAGCTGACGTTATAGATGCTGGCGACGTTTGACTGCTCGAGGTAGGGAAATATATACGTTGCCAATCCTCTCGTTCCGGTGGTCGATGCGCTACGACAGGGAGCAAAGCCGCCATTAACGTTGTGTCCGTTTTGAAATGCGATCCCGATTTGACGGAGATTGTTCTCACAACTATTCCGTCGCGAAGCCTCACGCGCCGCCTGCACTGCGGGCAGCAATAGCCCGATCAAAATACCAATGATCGCAATGACCACGAGAAGTTCGACCAGCGTAAAACCGCTTTGCATTTTGCAGGCACGCTGTAACACGATGGAGAGCTCTTTCACGCGTCGTCGCGCCGTAAGGTTGTCTGATAGCGTATTCTGACGTGCGACTTCAGGTTGTTCCTTCATGCCCGTGCTCCTTGTTCAATGCGATCCGAATCTAAACGCGAGTGAGTGCAGGGGCCGTACATGGCTTCCCTCTACTCAGCGACGACGCCGTAGTCGTCCACAGACAAGATTTCGCCGCCATCACGCGACGCAAGTGCCAGCACGACATCCACTGGGACGCTATCCGCCAGGAATCGCACGCGCCCGTCGCAAAAGAGCGTGTTCGCGCCCTTCGGATGAAACGAATAGATGCCCTGCGCATTGTTGCAGTTGATCGAGCACTCCTTGCCATTTGCCGTTCCGTCCGCCGTGTAGCCTTGATAAGTGAAGCTTTGAAAAGACGTCCAGGCTCCCCACCACCCGGGATGAACGCTCTTGTTGTAATTCTCCTGTTTGACGCCACGGATGTAGTGATCGGTATGGCCGGCGTGTTCAAGGACGAGCGTCGTGCACGAGGCACCATCCGTAATCTTGCTGATTGGCTGCCTCTCGTTAGTGAGAAGTGCGGGATGTTGCCGCTCGCCTCGCTCGCCGCCGTTGAGTCCATGGGTGACGAAATAATCGCCAGCGACGCCTTCGGTTCCGTAAAAGGGGCCCAGGCTTGCCTGCCGCAGCTTCACAATTCGGTTTTGATCTGGGGCTGTGGGACATTGAAACGTACTTACTGCAGTACGCGCAACGGGTTCATTTTCCGGATCATGAAAAGGCTTGTCGAAACGCCACGCTTCATAGAGGTCGTTTCGATCGATAAACGGAAGCAGGTTGACGCAGAATCCATGGGCGGCAGGTCTGTTCGTCCGGCACGGCGGAAACGCTCCATACGCTTCGTGGTGCTTCTGAAACGCTTGACCAATTTGCCGCAAATTATCTTGGCATGTCGTTCTGCGTGCCGCCTCAACTTCGGCTTGAACGGCGGGGATCGCCAGAATCACCAACAGACAAACCGTTGCTGCCACCACAACCGTCTCAATTAAAGTAATTCCACGGCGCGAACGGCAATTGCGGATAAGCATGGTACGACTCCTTCGTCCGATGAGGTTCAAGCGCCTCGATGGCGAACTGTTGTCTGCGGGCTGCAGCAAGTTGCGTGCCCAGGCATAAAAAGGCTACAAGGAGTGCGCGGATACGCCAGTTTTTCGGCGTGAAACCGTGGCTCACAATTGGCGACGAACTTTTCCAATGGATCGGGCAGGCCAATTCTTCGCCATCTATGGCGATTGTTTCGGCGTTCAAGGTCCATGACGGTTGGCGGCCAAGCCTCTCGGTACGGTCCGAGCGCCGAATCCCGAGCCAACGAGTTTCTGGGTGGATCCCCTGCTCTTGGTGAAGGTTCCAATGTTGACTGCGCGATCGGCCTATCAATCTGGGAAGGGGTGTAGTTCTGGCGCGGGCTGCGAACTCCAGCTCTAGTGAACGCGACCTCAGAGATGCTACGCGCGGGCCATTTAGTTAACTCCGCGATTTAGGCAGGAATTCCTTGCACAGTGGCAGAGTTGAAAAGCCGCTAGAAAGTCTCGAATGACGAAAAACTCGCCACGCGTGATGTTTTGTTCGTCATCTGGCAGTTGCCTTTGAGGCCTTGTGGGCGGGGCAACTGCCGGTTTGCTCGGCTTTGATCAAATAGCGAGTTCCGGCACTGAAGTTGCTTTTGCGCCGGCGTGTAAATCATGGGAAGTTTGGAAACCTCGACGATCCGCAGGAAGGAAAAGTCGCAAAATGAAGCCAACGCATGTCCAAACATCGGGTTTGATTTCCCTGTTGGTCGTGATTTCTTTAAGCGCGCTTCTCGTGCTGGAGACCGGGGCTCGGCAGGTTTCGGCGGTTGATAAACCGGAGATCGATCCGACAGCCTACGAGACGGCCGTTCAGCGGGGTGTCGATTTTCTGCGTACCAAAGGGCAGGCCGAGGATGGTTCGTTCAGTGCCGCTGCCGGCCCCGGAATTACGGCCATCGTCTCCACGGCCCTTATGGCGAACGGCCGGACGCCCGAAGACCCGCTCATCGCAAAAAGTCTGAAATACCTTGAAGGCTTCGTGCAGGCTGACGGCGGTATTTATGCACCCAAATCGCGGCTGCGCAACTATGAAACGTGTCTGGGAGTTCTGTGTTTCGCCGCGGCTAATCGCAACGGCAAGTACGACAAGACTCTGAAGAATGCGGACTCGTTCCTGAAGGGTTTGCAATTCGGCGATAACGACGGCCGCAAGCCGGACGATATTTCGTACGGGGGCGTGGGCTACGGCGGATCCGAACGGCCCGACTTGTCGAACACCCATTTCCTCATGGAGGCACTAGAGGGGGCCGGCGACAAAGCCGACGACGAGGCCGTGAAGCGAGCCTTGATCTTTGTGTCCCGTTGTCAGAATTTGGAATCGCCTCATAACACGACGCAATTCGCGGCCAAGGATCCGGACGGGGGTTTTTACTACACGCCGATGGGACAAGGGAGTAGCCCGGCCGGCAAGACCGCCAATGGCGGGTTGCGCAGTTACGGTTCCATGAGTTACGCCGGATTGAAGAGCATGATATTTGCTGGGCTCAAGCCCGATGATCCGCGCGTCAAGGCGGCTATCAAGTGGGCACAAATGCACTACACCGTCGCCGAGAACCCGGGCTTGGGCGATGAGGGGCTGTATTACTACTACCACCTATTTGGCAAGGCTCTGGTTGCTCTTGGCCAAGACTCGCTCGTCGACGGGCAAGGAAAGTCGCACGACTGGCGCGCGGATCTAATTGCTGAACTCGCACGCCGTCAGCGCGCGGATGGGTCTTGGGCTAACGAGAACAGCCGCTGGATGGAAGGCGATCCGAATCTAGTGACCGGATATGCGCTTTTGACGCTCTCCTATTGTCGGCCGACGGCGGCAAAATAATACCGCTACCCGCAAGACCAGTGCACCTGCACTGTGCACGGCCGCGCGCCGCGATAGTCGTGTCAGGCATGGCGCTGATTTCATTGATCGGCACTTCTGACCGGACCGACTTGCTGGGCGCGGCCAATTGCGACGTTCACCGTGATGGAAGGATAGAGGATTATGCAGCCGATTACATTGAAAAGGCGCTAGCGATCCGACGGACTGCGTGTGGTGGCGGGAGGCCGTCCACTGCGTAATCGCCGCATGGACAAGCTTTACTTATGGAATCATTTCGGAGAAGCACATCGTGGCGAACTCTACGATAGATAATACCGAAAGCAGGACAAGTTCCGCGGGGTCCTCCGCGCCAGTGCGCGTGGAGAACTTGACCAAGCGCTTTCGACAGGGGCCCATTGCGGTCGAGGCGTTAAAGGACGTCTCGCTTTCCATTTCTCGCGGCGAGTTTGTGGCCGTAATGGGGGCGAGTGGCTCGGGCAAAAGCACCCTGCTGCACGTTATGGCTGGGCTCACATGGCCGGACGAGGGACGCGTGGTAATTGATGATACCGATCTTTCAGCGCTCAACGACCGGCAGTTGACGCAATTCCGCCGCCGCCGAATTGGCCTGGTTTTTCAAGCATTTAATCTCATTCCGGCGCTGACCGCGGAGGAGAATATAACGCTGCCCGTGCTGACGGACGGTCGTTCTGACATTCCGCGAGATCGCATCGAGTACCTGATGGATCGCTTGGGCATCTCTCCGCGTCGGCGGCATCGACCCGATGCGCTCAGTGGCGGCGAGCAGCAACGAGTGGCCATTGCTAGGGCATTGATCACCGAACCGGCACTTGTGTTGGCTGACGAGCCAACGGGCAGCCTGGATTCGGTGAGCGGACAGAACATATGCCGACTGCTACGCGAGTTGTGCCATGAGCAGCAGCGCACGATCGTGATTGTAACGCATGAGCCGGCGGTGGCACTTTGGGCGCAGCGTGTACTGGTGATGAAAGACGGCCGGCTTTTAACCGACTTCGCCACCAGCGAGTTCAGCGATCCTCAATCTTTGGCAGCGCATTATCAAGACATCGTTAACCCTCAGCCGGCGGAGTTGCAGACATGAAAGTCGCTGAGTTGAAGATTGTCATTCGGCTGGTAATCTCGCACGCGCTTCAGCACCCGGCCCGCATGATGCTTACAATGTTCTCCACGATTGCCGCGGCTTGCATCGTGGTGTGGGTCGTAAGCGGTTACGATTCGTTGTCGCAAAAGTTTGACGAGTTCGCTGAAGGCTACCTGGGACGTTATGAGTTGATCTTGCTCCCCGTGGCGGATCCTTCGCAAGCCTCTTCGTTCATAGGAGGTACCGGAGGGCCGGCACTTTCGCAGGAATTGATCGAGGCGCTGCGCGCGGATCCGGCAGTAGCGGCGGTCGATCCCGTATTTCAAACTCGGGCGCGTATTCAAAAGCCGGGGGTGATCGACACGCCAGAGCGCGACGGCGCCCCAACTTCGGGGTCGCCACGCATTCCCTCTTCAGCGGAAGTCGCCGCCAGCGCCTCGGCCGCCATGACGAGGATGAATCGCGTTCCATCGCTGGTCGGCACCGATGCTAGCGAGCCGCCCCACACGTTGTTGGAGGGGGTCTGGCTTGATCCGCGTCAGATGGATCGCAGCGAGGGGGTGCTAAGTAGCGGTTCGGCAGAACAATTGGGGGTGAAAGTGGGGGACGAAGTGGCGGTAGGAGGAGGTCCTGACAAAGAAGTGCAACTCGTCAAGATCGTGGGCATCGTTGAACAATCACGCACCTTGCCGCCACCAAAATTCACGATCGGCTTGCCGCCATCGCGCGAAGCCGCACTGCGCCGCGGACCCACGAGCAATGCCTTGTACGTGCGGCTGACCTTGGCCGAAAAGTTGACAGGCGCGGCCCCGCGTATCAGCTTTGCGGGCATCGTGCTGCGCAGCGGCGTTAAGCCAGTGGAATTCCAGGCCGCCTGGAGCGATCGCTTCAACGGCAAAGACTCGGCCGCCGAGATGCAATCACTTGCGGAGGTCGAAAACGAAATTACCAATAGTACGACCTCCGAAGCCATCCGCATACAGGCGTATTCGGCGACGGGAATATCGTTGCTGGCAGCGCTGTTCATCATTTTTACGACGCTTAGCATGGGAGTGCACGAGCGCATCCGGCAGTTCGCCGTGCTTCGTGCCGTATCGCTGACCAAGGCGCAAATCGGGGCAATGATCGCGATCGAGAGTATGCTGTTGGGCTTGGTTGGCTGGGGCGGCGGACTGTTAGCGGGCTGGGGCTTATTGGAGTTGATGCGCATGCTTCGACCCAACATGTTCCCCGATGGCGTCTCGCTAGGAAAATGGTGCATCCTGCTATCCGGTGCCTGCGCGTTGGGCGGAGCTTTGGCAGCGTCGATTATGCCGGCGTGGCGAGCCACAAACGTCAGCCCACTCGAAGCCATGGCGCCGCGACAGCAGAAATACGGAGCACGATTCTCCTGGGGCGCGACAATCGTGGGGCTGCTACTGATTGCCGTGAATCCTCTCTTGGTGTTTTGGGTGCCGATGGCAGACACTGCACGCTACGGCATATCGGCTGCGATGGGATGCACCAGCATGGTGATTGGCTTCGTTCTATTGGCACCGGGCGCAATCATCGTCACCGAGAGGTTCGCTGCCCCCATGGTGGCACGACTTTTGGGTCTCGATCGCCGTTTGTTGGCCAAGCAGCTCACGATGAATCTGTCGCGAACGCTCGGAGCGGTCATCGCACCTACCCTAGGCCTTGGATTGTTCGTGGCGATGCAAACGTGGGGATACTCAATGCTGGGCCCCTTTACACCGGGCAAGTGGGCGCCGGACATGGTGGCAGGCCTCACACCGACGGGCGTGCCCTTCTCCGAGATCGAAAATGTGCAGCACATTAAGGGAATCAAGACCGATCAGTGCCTGCCCCTCGCCGTCGAACAGACAAAATTTGCCGACGATATCACCGGCTTTCGCGTCCGCCCTTCTGCGACGCGACAGGATAACTGCGTAATGCTGGGAGTCGACACGGATCGAGCGCTGGGTGGCAAGCATCCAATGTTCGATTTCGACTTCGTGCAAGGGACGCGCGAGGAAGCGCTGGCAAAGATCAAGAATGGCAGGTATTGCTTGGTACCGGATCATTTTCAGCGCGAGTCTGGCTTGAACGTCGGCGACAAATTTTCGGTCGTTCCGCCGGAAACACCGAATCAAAAGTTTGAATACGAGATTGCCGGCGTCGTCTCGATGAGTGGCTGGCATTGGATCAGTAAAGTTGGCTTACGGAACCGCAACGGCGGCCGTGCCGCGGGGTTGATGTTTGCCTCGTTCGACCAGGTGCGCAACGACTTCGGCATCGACCGAACGACGTTCTTTTGGATGAACCTCGACGGGACGGCGACCGAGGAGGACATCAAGAATTCGTTGCAGGCTATCGCCGAACGTAATTTCGATCCCAGCTTGGCCGCGGCGCGCCGTCGAGACCGCCCTGAGAGGGGAGCGATGGGGCCGCCCGGCAATCCTCGTCGCGGCAACTATTCGACGACCATAAATATTCGTACGGCTGAAGGCGTTCGCACGGCAATTCGTGAACGGGCCGATGGCATCATCTGGGGACTCAGCCAACTGCCTTTGGTAACTTTGGCCGTCACTTCGCTAGGGGTAATGAATACGATCCTGTCATCGGTGCGCGCCAGGCGCTGGGAGATGGGCGTCATGCGCGCGCTGGGCCTGTCGCGTTTCAGCTTGTTTCGTTTAATCCTGGCTGAAGCAGTCTTAGTCGCGATTGTGGCCTGTGTTCTCAGCGTCGGCCTGGGAGTCCTGGCTGGGTATTGCGGCACGGGCGTTACCCGGTACATAAACATCCGCGGCGGTATGATCACACCGCTGGTTATACCCTGGGCAAAGCTCTTAATCGGTTTCGGCATTACGCTGGCGCTGTGCGTGATCGCCGCACTTTGGCCGGCGATAGCCACCGGGCGGGCCGAACCGTTGCGTTTATTGCAAGCCGGCCGCGCCTCGATGTGATCATCGGTTTCTGTACGGCACTCTTCGGGATGTTCATGGTCATGCGCATCTTTGGGCTCGTGCACATGGCGTTCGTGCCGCTCGTCCGCAACATTAGGTGCCATTGCTTCACTATGACAGCCGCACACTGCGATGAGTAGGAGTACAAGCACTTACGTCACCGAGGCTTGTTGATTCCCAATTTGCGCATGCGTGATGCCAATGTAGTCGGTCGCACGCCGAGCAGTTCTGCCGCGCCGTGTGGGCCGTAGATTTTACCGTCTGCGGCAGCAATCGCTCCTTCGAGATTCTCTATCTCAAGTTGGATTAAATCGCTTCGGGAAAGGATATTGCCCTTAGGTTTGGCTCGCGCCTTCGCTTCGTTCGTGAGAGGTTGCGTTGCTCCCATCCGAGGGCTGACGAGTCCGTCGAATCGCAATTGGCCATTGTTGGCGTTGATGACCGCGCGTTCAATGACGTTTTGCAATTCTCGCACGTTGCCCGGCCAGCTATAGCGAGCCAAC
>DASYDW010000075.1 GCA_036499395.1 Pirellulales bacterium | reverse complement strand
CAAAGAGCCAAACGCATCGTAATTAAAATTCACAGAGTAGAGATTATGGTCTTGAGTGCGCGCCAGCGCTCCCGTGACCAACGAAAGTTTAGTGGTTACTTTCGCTTGCGGGTCGGTTACGGTCGTGGTCCGGCCTTGATATGATGGGCTAGGTCGTCAGACCAGCGAGACGGGGCCTTTCGGCACGGTGGGTCGTCAATATGATCTGGTCGGAAACCTGACTCGCTTAACCTACCCTGACAACTATTACGTTGTCTACAGCTACGACGCAGTAAATGAGCTCACTGGTTTAACCGATTCGAACTCTGTGACACTGCTTGAGCTGATGTACAATAATTTGGGACAAATCAGCAACGTCACGCGTGCGAGCGGCCCCTCGGAGACGCGCGGTTATGGTTCCGATCTAAGACTGTCATCCCAAGCCTACAGCTTTTCCGATACGAGCAAGAACGTCATCTTCAGTTACACGTTCAACCTGGCCGGCCAGCCGATGACGATGATCTCGAACAATTCGGCTTATGATGGCACGACGTCGCCGTCGGCGACGAGCTACGCGACCGATGGGCAGAACCGCTACACCACGGTGGGTACTCATACCATGAGTTACAACGGCCGCTCGGATCTGACTAACGACGGCTCCAACACTTTCATCTTTGACGGTCTTAACCGACTGATCACGTTAAACGGTACGACCTTCTCTTACGATGCGCTCGATCGGCGCTATCGAAGCGTGTCGGGCTCTAATAACAACCGATTGGTGTATTCCGGGCAGCAGGCAGTCGCGAGCTATGATGTATCCGGCAACATCATCAATCGCTATGTACCGGATTTACCGCTTGATCGAACACTTTTATGGTATCCCGGGACGAGCACCACTGTGAGCGGCGCAAATTGGCTCGTTACCAACGCTTTTGGTTCGGTCGTCGCGGGGGCCTTTTCTGGAACTGCTGAAACGACTACTTATGACGGTTTCGGAGTCTCGGGCTCTTCAGGACTATCAGCGCACAACGGCAACCTGGGATTTAAAGGCATGCTGTCTACCGGCTCGGCAGGTTTCTATAATGCGCGCGCCCGAACTTACAATGCGAGTCAGGGCAGATTTTTACAGCCCGATCCAGCAGGCTATGCGGACGGCATGAATTACTATTCGTTTGTACACAACGATCCTATTAGTAATAGCGATCCCACTGGTCTGATCTGTGGGCAGCCACCAGCTGTTCCTGATCCGACACTTCTTGGTCAAACTAATTTGCAAGATCCAGTTCAGCCCACGGGGCCGGACATAGTAGTCCAGGCACCGTGTACTCCTCCGGAACCATTGATAGTTCCATCGCCAAACTATCAACCCACACCGAATATCTCTCCACCGACGATTCCTAACCTAACCCTACCGCGACCGTTGTATTTCGCGCACGGGGAGCCGCAATTTCTGCCATGCAGTACTCTCGGGTCGCTGGAATGCGATGCATGCATTAACAGCTTTCTGCAAAACACCTATGGAAATCTTGGCGGTTTCCTAGCGGATACGTTTAATGTACAACAGTCAATTCCTGGGATTTCTGGGAAATCGGTAACCGATACCGTATACCTTGATCTTGAGCTGGTCGGCCTGAAACAGGGGGTGCCACGTGCGACAATAGGCATCAGCAGAGCATTTAATATGTGGACGACTCCAAGCTGGGGCGAAATCGGTGGTGCCGCGGCCCTAACTGCACTTGATATTGTCGGCGCAGCGACTGTTCCATTCGCATCTACAGCCTTATTTCACGCCAGGCTCGCTTGTGGAGGTTAATACTGTGACGCATGCCGATTTGCCATCACGCTCAATTCTGAAACGAATCGCCAGCGTCCTGCTAATGGAAATATTGTGGTTCTCTCTGATGGCCCCCCTATTCCCATCAAATTCATTGGGATTTCTGATTGAGGCCATAGCGGGCTTATGCGTTTTTCTGATTGTGTATGGAGCGGCCAAGGCAATTACACGTCTGTTAGCCCGAGAATTCCACCGCCAACTCGCAAAGTTTGGGGCGGCAACAATTGCCGTCAGCGTGGGGATATTCATTTTCTTGGCAGCGTATGAGTTTCGCGCGCTGCTGTCGGACAATTTTCGATACCTGTCTCCACACTGAATAAATAAGGGATTCCAACGCTGGAATCGATGAGATTACTGCGTAACTTTTCAAACGTTTGCAGTTATCTGTTGCCTGCGCGCTGAATAGAATGCAGGTACGCCCAGACAGCTATCGCCACAAGTTATCTGAACGCACTCACAGCCCTTCGACCATCCCACTTCCTTGAACGTAACGCGGGGCGGGGTTCTGAGAAAACAGATCCTTCTCAAGCTTCAGTAGATTTGGACCACCAAGCCGCCCGTGCAGCTTGCGCGCCATTTAGACAACTTGTGCCGAATAACATCGAACACTGGCTCGTAGGATACGATCCTTGGTTTATGCGCCATTGAGCACTATCCGGCCCCTGAATTGGGACGCCGATCAAGCGACGCCCCAGTGGGACGACTAATGTTGGCGCCGCGCTCTTCGGTTTCAATAAACCTCAACACCTGATCGAGAAGACCTCCGATGCGATCAATCGTCCGACGAGAAGCATTGCCCGACCAAAACTTCGACGGCAGCCACCAGGGTTTACCCCAGAAGTGATAGTACTGATCACTCCGTGCCACAAGATTCGCGGATCGAACGAAGGCGTTAGGCATTTCGGCCGCGCGCCTTGAACAATGGACCTGCACACGCGCTGCGCCATATTTCTGGAAATTGAAGGTTATTGAGTCAATCAGCTTTTCAAAGCGGCGCTCGAGACGCAGTTCCCGCCCGGAAACGGGCCAATCGGACTGCCCGAGGACTATGTCGACCCGCTGAAAGTTATGTGTTTCCAATATCGGCACGAGTTGGGACTCCACACCCGAAGCGAGAATTCGTGTGGAAATTGGCGCCAGATTTTGCCATCGGGCATAGCGCTTTCTATGGGAGTCGCCCGAACTCTGCTTGCTACCCAATTAGCACGCTCGTATGTAAAGACTCTTAACGGTCAGGCTGACACGCGTCGACTCTTTCCATGGTTAATCAAAATACTCCGTGGCCGATCGACTATGAGGCATCTTCAAACGTGGCGCCATGGCAGCCGTCAAACAATCTCCGTAGGCTGCTCCAGATGCCCCAAGAATGCCATCGCGCGAACTATGTTGGTTAGTATCTCATTCGCGCGCGAGGCAGTTAACTTTTGGAGGCTCTTACTTTCACGATAGAGGGCGACTCTCAGCGGTTTTACGTACAGCTCCGAATCCACCCGAGCGACGTCAATGGCATCCGCGTAATCCACCCCACCGGCGGGGTGAAAAATCACGGTAAAGCCTTTTGTGCTGCTCGCACGGTTGGGAGTCGCGCTCGAGAATTCTGCAGAAAGTCCCTCGGTGCTTGCGGGCTCGATATCTATGTCGTGCCTTTCGCCTTGCGCGTTCATAGCGGCAATATGGTGCGCAAGCTTTCGGCACATGGCGTCCACTTCATCATTCTCCACCAAACCGTCGTAAGCAGTGCCAAAGAACCTGAGCGCTGCCGCTACCGTCGTTAGATAAAACAGAATAGGCTTGCGGCGAAGCGGAACCCCCTCAGCGCCCTCGACGGTTGCCTCGGACGAAGGATCCCAAGGGTCCGCCACAAAAATGGCAGGAACTTCACCGTCCCCGGGTATCTGGTGGTGCCGGTGCAAATCACCGACGATTTCAGCGAAAGTCAACGTGGTTTCCCAATGCCCAACGCTCTTGACCCGCAACTGGACCCGTTGTCGTCAATCCAAGCCCCCTTTATCCTAATTATCGACTCTCTCCTTGTCTCAAGCGTCCGCGCAGTCCGCTCGAACCGTTGCTTAGAGTCCTAGCAATCCGCGAACGAAGCGTTTACTGACGCGACTTTGTGGCACGCCGATGATAGACAAACGCCGCGACGACCAATAAGGCGGCGACGGTAAGAACGCAGTAGCGTACCCAGGCACTCTGCCCCTGTGACAACTTACCAAAGAATGTAAATTCGTGTCCCAAATCCCGTGTGCCAACCTCAAACAGGAAGGCGAGGGTCACTGCGCCGATGGCGAGAACCACATAGGGATTACGCTTCATCGGGACCACCTACTCGAGGTTTGCGATCGCGCGGCATCAAGAGGCAGCAGTGGACGCACGCAATAGCGCCATGTGAGACCTACAAATCCCAACCAAATGCCGATCGCGAGGTAGCCGACCAGAGGTTGTCTGTCGACAGTAACAATATCGTCCTTGTGATCTACCGCGACTAGCTCACCCCTGGTGATGGCCTCGGGAAAGACCAAATACGTTCGCTGTCCGTTCGAAGTGCAAGGCGAGTATTTGCTGCAGTCTGTGCTGTCACCTTCTATGCCAATTAGGACTGGAATCTGCGTAGACCGAAGCTGCAGGGCGTTCAAGTCGGCCTCACTACCATGTAGGGCACCATATGTTGCCAATATAGGAGCGCCAATGGCCATGAAGGGGGCGAGGATAAATCGGAAGACTCCCCACAGAATGCTCCCCAAAGACTTGTACCACGGGTCGTTCATGCATCTAACGATGGGGTAGTGCGTCGAGAGGGGGCGCTGCCATCATTCGAAGCTGCTCTATCCCAATCACCAATTCCCTCCTTGGTCGATCAATGGCGACCCGCACAGTCCGCTCGAACCGCCGATTAGCGCGCCTCAACCGAAACCCATCGTCATGTATCCCACAAACGTTTCGAACGCCAGTGCCAAACCGCAGACTACGGACACTGTCAGGAGCTTCCGGAGACTAGAAGAGCGACGGTATCTGAGGGGAATTGCCACCAGGACCAATGCGCCGAGGGCCGCGAGATAGAGAATACTGTCAATTCCACGATACACCGTGGATTCGTCGAGCCGGGGTCTGACGATGAAAAGGACGAGCGACCACACCAACACGCATATGGGTACGCCGATGAGATACACATAGGCACGTGGTCGAACCGGCTGACGATTTGAGAAAACCGGGCTAATCATCGCTTCCCTCCTTGGCCCCCGCTCTAACCGATGGCTATCCTCTATAACGATGACCATTGGGATTGGTTGGCGATAACGGAAGGTTTGGAGATGTGGTAAGCCGTGCGAATAGCAGTCCTGCAATCGCGCCAACTGCCATTTGGGCGGCTAGGGCAGTCGGTCCGCGCGCGCCGAAAATACCAACGGTGCCCAATACATTTCTTAAGATCGTAAATAACGCAAAGAGCGCCAACGCGCCGGCGAGGCCGAAGATGAACGCTCGAAAACCGGTGAAATGCGCCAGCGCGCCCGCAATCAAGAATGCGATCAACAGGGCGATCGCGGTCACCGCGCAGTAGGGCAGAAACATGCCGACAAGGTCGGTCGCGGCCCAGGCGATGCGATCTGTAAACAGGATGGCGGCCGGTGCCGTTCCGTAGGCATGTCCTGCAGCGCTGGACCAGGCCTGTTGAACGAAATATGAGCTGGCGGCGGAGCCCAAGAGCACCATGACTAAAGCCGCGACGACAAATGCGGCTACCCGGCGTAGCATCCGCAGGATCCAACGTTTCCACGGCTGTGTCATGGGCGAGTCCTGCGAAGAAGAAGAAGTGTCCATCATAACGGATGAGGGTCCAAACCAAGGCATCGGCATTCGGCTTGCAATCCTGGTTGTCGCGATGTTGGCAATTTGTGCCCGAGCGGCCGGCGAAGCGGCATCCGAGGCGCCGCGAGCGCTACCGCCTCCGCCGCAGGCGGGCAAAGTGATCAAGACGGGGTATAAGGTCACCGAGATCGCAAAGGGTTTGGATCATCCCTGGTCGATGGCATTCCTGCCGGACGGTTCGATATTGGTGACGGAACGGGTGGGGCGGTTGCGCTTGATCAAAGGCGGCGCGTTGCTACCCGAGCCGATCGCGGGTGTGCCTCCGGTGCACACGGGTAGTCAAGCGGGTCTGTTCGACATCGTCCTGCATCCGAAATTCGCAGAAAACAATACCGTCTATCTCACTTATGCGGCGGGAACGGCCTCTGCCAATGGCACGCAAGTCGCGCGCGCTCGCTTCGACGGCGGTGCGCTCCAAGACTTGCATGTGATCTTCAAGGCCATGCCGCTAAAGGATACCGATAACCACTACGGCGCGCGCATGGCATTCCTGCCTGACGGCACATTCGCGCTTACGATCGGCGAAGGATTCGAATACCGTGAAAAGGCGCAGGACTTGTCGTCGGATCTCGGAAAGATTGTCCGCTTGAACGATGACGGCAGCATACCGAAGGACAATCCATATGTTGGCCAAGCTCCGGTCCGCCCGGAAATCTATAGCTGGGGACATCGCAATGAGCAGGGCTTGGCCTTCGATGCCCAAAGCGGACGGCTCTACGAAACGGAGCATGGCCCGCACGGCGGAGATGAATTGAATATCATCGTCCCGCGCAGGAATTATGGCTGGCCGGTGATTACCTATGGCATGGACTATTCCGGCGCTTATGTTTCTCCCTACACCCAGCGTGCGGGTCTCGAACAACCGGTGATCTACTGGACTCCGTCGATGGCGCCTTCAGGGCTTGCCGTGTATCGAGGCGACAAATTTCCAGCGTGGCGCGGCGATCTTTTCGTCGGCGCTTTGGCGTTCAAGCATTTGCGCCGCGTCCATTTGGATGAGCATGGGGAAGTGGTCGATCAGGAACAGTTGCTGAACGATTTAAACTGGCGCATTCGCGACGTGCGAGCGGCACCCGATGGTTATCTGTATGTCTGCACGGACGAGCCCGATGGACGGGTGCTGCGGCTCGAACCGGCGATCTGATCGTGCGTCTAGATCCAATTCGAGGCAAGAATGAATCCGCTCGTAACTAAAATTCACGGCAAGGAAAAACACTGGAGCGCTGAATACGCCGCGCTCCGCCGGCTCTGCATTGCTTCGGGCCTCAATGAAGAGATGAAATGGGGTCAGGCCTGTTACGATCTCAATGGCGGCAATGTGGTTTTGATTCATGGCTTCAAGGATTATTGCGCGTTGCTTTTCATGAAAGGAGCCTTGCTCAAAGACCCCAAAGGCATCCTTATTCAGCAGACCAAGAATGTTCAGTCCGCCAGGCAAATCAGGTTTACCTCTCTTGCGGACATCAACAAGCAGAAAGCGGCGGTCAAGGCCTATGTCAAGGAGGCCATCGCTGTTGAGAAATCCGGCGCCAAGGTGCCGATGAAGAGCGTCGCTCAATTCAACGTGCCGGAGGAGTTCCGAAGGCGTTTGGATTCTGATCCTAAACTAGCCAAGGCGTTCGGCGCGCTGAGTCCCGGCAGGCAAAAAGGTTACTTGCTGAATTTTGCAGGCGCTAAACAAGCAGCGACTCGTATCGCTCGCATCGAGAAGCACGCGCCAAGGATTTTAAAGGGGCTCGGACTCGATGACTAGGGTCGTTAAGTTGGCGGGCTTGCGCCTGCCGCTTCTTGCATTCAGCGTTACTGCGCTGGCTGCATCGGCTTTTGTACTGTGCTCCACGGTTGTACACGCGGCGAATTCACCGTTCAATCCGAAACAACAGGTATTGTGGGATCACCTGCGGTCGGCGGTTGCCAAGGAGGAGCAGCAACTC
>DASYDW010000074.1 GCA_036499395.1 Pirellulales bacterium | reverse complement strand
CGCCGGCCGCCGCCGCGCACGACGACAAATACTGACAATAAAAAAGCGCCCCGGAAATTCCGGGGCGCTCCGTTTTCACGAACCGAAGTCGCGTTAGGCCGCTACTTTGGCATCGACGACCTGCGCTTTAGCCTGGCCGTTACCGATCGGAATCTGGCGCGGCTTTTTCGCCTCAGGAATTTCGCGCACGAGATCGACGTGCAGCAAACCGTTTTCGAGAGTCGCGGACTTCACCGTGACGTAGTCGGCGAGCTGGAACTGGCGCTCGAAGGCGCGCGCCGCGATGCCCTGATAGAGCACGTCGGCATTTTCCTGCTTGGCCTGCTTGGAGCCCTTGATGGTCAGCGTGTTCTCTTTCGACTCGATCGAAAGCTCGCCTTCGGCAAAACCAGCGACCGCGACAGTGACGCGGTAATCGTTTTCCGCTGTGCGCTCGATGTTATAGGGCGGGTAGCCCGGCGCAGTCTCAGGGCCGTCGAGGAGAGAGAACAGCCGGTCGAAACCGACGGTGGAACGATAAAGGGGAGCAAGATCGAACGTACGCATAGGCAAGTCCTCCAAAGTTGAGCGACATGCGGGCAGTCCGCCTGATGGCCGAACCAAACCCGTGCGCAGCCGGTATGGCCTGCGCAAGAGAGATATGGGAATGTGTTTTTGGGCTCGCAAGTGGCGGTCCCGTGGTCGAATAATACAAGAAAAATCAGTTAGTTAGAGAATATGCGCCTCATATCGATTCCCGCCAATCCGGTCCCCGATCACGCCGTTGCCGGTGCCATCAAGACGCCCGATGGGGTAACGCTTCGCTTTGGCCGCTGGGATCCGCCACCAGGCCGCAAGGGCACGGTCGTGCTGTTGCAGGGCCGCGCCGAATACATCGAAAAATACTTCGAGACGGTGCGCGATCTGCAAGCACGGGGTTTCGCGGTGGCGACTTTCGACTGGCGCGGCCAGGGCATGTCGGACCGCGCGCTGGCCGACCGCGAGAAGGGCCACGTCCGCAATTTCTCCGAATACGCCACTGATCTGCGCGCCATCATGGAGCAGGTCGTGCTGCCGGATTGCCCGCCGCCGATCTTCGCGCTCGGTCATTCGATGGGCGGCGCCATCGCCATTCGCGCCTGTCATGACGGCAGCCGCTGGTTCGACCGCGTCGTGCTGTCGGCGCCGATGATCGGGCTGCGCTCCGGCCCGTTGTTGCGCGCCGCCGGTCCGCTGGCGCGCACGCTGCGTTTGCTTGGGCGCGGCAACGCCTACATCCCGACCGGCCACGGCAAGGCAACGGGTTCGGAAGATTTTCTCGGCAACGTGCTGACGTCCGACCCGGTGCGCTTTTCGCGCAACGCCGCGGTGCTGGAGGAAGAGCCGACGCTCGGCATCGCCGCGCCGACGATTTCATGGGTCGATGCTGCCATGCGCGCGATGAAGCAATTCGCCGTGCCGTCTTATGCCGCGCGCATCCGCCAACCGTTGTTGCTGGTCGCCGCCGGCCGCGACGAAGTCGTATCGACGCCGGCGATTGAAACCTTCGGGCTTAGTCTGCTCGCGGGCCGCCATCTCATTCTGCCCGGTGCACGTCACGAGATCCTGCAAGAGCAGGA
>DASYDW010000073.1 GCA_036499395.1 Pirellulales bacterium | reverse complement strand
ACGCAGCAACTCGCTGGCTCTGGACCTACAACAACGAAAGACCGAACATGGCGCTGGGCGGCATCACGCCCATGCAGAAGTTGGCGATGGCTGCATGATCGTTTTCCACTTCTGATCCCCGCTAAAAACGGGGGGATTACCGGATGATCCGTGAGTGTAGTCTTGAGATGCCTAAACGCCATTCATAAGCCGCGAACAAAGTGCACCGCGCCTTGGGATTCGGGCGTGCAGTGCGCGCAAAGGCTACGTCAAAACTAGCGTTCTGGACAGATCATGTCCGCCCCCAGCCAATAGCTGTCGCTCACAACCACACAAGCACTTGCTCGATAGCAGACGTTAACATTCTGATAAGTAACAGAGGCACACGCGCAGCTACGAAATCGGCATCCACTAAACCTATGAGATTGTCACGGCAACCTAGCTTCGCAGAAATTAATATCAAGGCCGTCAATGAGCCTGCGTCATATCGAATCGTGTCCAGAATTCTTCCAGCTCTTGAGTTCGCTCCGGGGCGACGCCTCCGGGCATGTTCCTACCGGCAAATGGCATTGTCTTATTTGCCACGGCGCCTGTTGATCGCTTTAACCCAGGCGTCGAGTTCCTCAATGTCGGCTTTTAGTTCCGCAGGTTTCGGAACAGGAGCCGGTGCCGCCGCAGATTGATCGTGGCCGCGCAACCATGCCGAACATTTCGACATGCCTTTTTCAACGGCCTTGCAATCCTCCTCCGTAATATCGGCAAGTGCGATGATCTGCTGTGTTTGCACACCCGGACGGAAACGCTCAACGACGCCTCCAAGCAAAACCTCTTCAAGTCCGCGTTCCCATGCCTCTCTGAGAAGACCGTACAGGTTCTTCGTCTCTTTCTCGTACTGATCCTGATTCCCATCCCGGTAAAGTTTATCCGCAGACTGCCACTCATTTCTGACATGACCTATTCGCTTCTTTACAGCCATCGCCGCCCAAGGAAGCTCATCCATGCAAACGCCAGCACCTTTTGATGTGTACCGCACATGCTGGTCGTTGGGCACGACGCCCATATCCTTCGCGGCCTGATGGAGCGTCAGCAGGAACACAACATCATGGGTAAAGACAATAACCTGCCGCGCTTTCGATTCCTGAACCAGTCGTGCGGCGACAGCCCGTCGCCATCTCACATCCAGTGAAGACACTGGATCGTCGAACACAATTCCGGAGGGATCGTCTGCCGTACTCAACTCGGCAAAGAATGCCGCGATGGAAAGACACCGCTGTTCCCCCTCGCTGACAACCTTTGGCAACACCACGCCTGGTGCGCGCGTGAGTGCAAGCTTGTGGTAGAAAACGCCTTCCGAACCGCCGGCCTCCTTAAGCTCAACCTCGACATGCGTAAAGTCGAGACCAATCAGCTCTTCCCGGAAGCGCGACTTCAGTCGCTCCGATACCGTCGCCTTCGTGATGGCGGAGCCCTTCTGGGTAATCGTCGTCGGCTTGGTTTCTTCGATGCACTGACCGAATGCGGCGATCTTCTTTTTACGTTCAATCTCGTCGAGAAGGGTCTGCTCATACTTGCCGAGCAGGATCCTGGCATTCAGTTCGCGTAACTCGGTCTCCATCGCTTTGCGCTTCGCCGCGGCTTCTGGGTCCCGCAAGGATTTGATCCGGGCGTCAATATCCTGCGCGACACCTTCAGCATCCTTCGATGCAACCGAAAGTGCGGGACAACTCGCCGCAGGATCGTTGTTGTTTCCGAGGGCTGCAACGACGGCCGCGCGGCGTTTTTCATTCTGTGCAGTGGCAGCGTCGACGCGATCCGCTACCGTTTCATGTTCAAGGCGCATTTCAGCGAGCGTTGCTGCAATGGCATCGGTCTTTGTCGTCAGAGTGGAAATTGCGTTTCGGCGCTTGGTGAATTCCTCGCGTAGCTGACGAAGCTCACGCTCTGTCGTGGACATGACGAATTCTTGAAATTGTTTGAGCCGGTGGGCCGCCGCGTGCTCGAGGTCCTGCTGACACAGGACGCATTTTGCGCAGTCATCGACAACAGGAAAGGACTTGCCCTGATAGGCCTGCTGCTCTGAAAATTGTCTGGCCGAGTCCCACATTCCCTTCCAATGGTCACCACCCGTCCCGGCAAGCACACCTTCCGGAAACGTCGCCTCACGCAGGCGCTTCGCCTCAGCGCTCTTCCGCCCGCCGTCGGCTCTGAGGTTGAGCACGTCTGTTACGGCTTTCTCGCCAAGAGCTGACTCCAGCCCTTGGAGATGCTCTATCAGGGTACGGACACGACCGGCGCGAAGCGTCAGTTGCTTGAGGAGCTTTTCCGGATCATTGGCTTGAAGATCCTTAAGTGTCTGTTCGAATAGAGCGCGTTTCTTTTCCTCCTCTTCTGAAAGCCGTGTCACCGCCAGCACGGCTTCCGGCTTGGTAAGCGCCGTGATTCCGTTCACGAGTCTTGCAGCAGCAGTTCCTTCCGGAATAGCGGGAACGATTGCCGCTAACGCATTGGAATTGAGAGCGCGCTGGTCCGCTTCGAGGACAGTCCGGACGGCCTTGCTGGCCTTGACGAGCTTGTCGAACAGATCGAGCCCGAACGGAAGGAACGCCACGTTGGTCTTGTCGTTGAGATAGACAGTGGCGCAGTGCGTATCGAAGACGCTGACACGCGAGATAAACTCATCGGGGTCTCCTCCTGTCCACGCGCGCGGCGCCGGGTCTGTCCCGACCTTGTATTTGATTGCGACATCAAGTTTCGGGGGAGCAGTGCCGGACACGACGTTGCCCAGAATCTCTTCCCGACCCCGCGCCTGGCAAGCGCGCTTGAGGATGCGCGTGTATCCCGTCTTCCCGGCTCCATTGTCGCCGTAGACAATGGTTGAACCTCCCCCGATTTCGTGGACACCCTCATAAGGTGGACAATATCGGGATCGGAGGTTTGAGATGTCAGAGAAGAAGTCACGAAAGCAGTACAGCGACGAGTACAAGTCCGAGGCGGTTCGCCTGGTCAAAGATTCGG
>DASYDW010000072.1 GCA_036499395.1 Pirellulales bacterium | reverse complement strand
GGCGTCAGACTTGTAGGGGACTTCCTTGAACTTGGCATGCGACAGGACCAGGTCAATGGCCTTACGCTCGATGATCTGATTCCGCAGGGCATCCATCAATCCGCGCTTTTCCAACTGGGCGCGCGTGCGCCGCGGACTTTCGCCGGTTTGCTGCGCGATCAAGTCGATTTCCAGATCGTAATCCTCGGGCAGGTCTTCGACCTTCTCGTCTTCGGCAATGCGCTCGAGGATGAAATGTTCCTTCAGAGCGCGGGCCGTAGCGGAACTGCTGTTTTGTCGCAACTCGTTCTCGTGAGCGCGAATCTCACCGTCACTGAAGCCACTGCGACGCAACTCGAGAATGCTCCGCTCCAACTCGCGGCGAGCCTGACGACGCAACAACTCCGGCGGCAAATCCCAATCCGCCGCCACGGTCAGCGCAGCCAAAACCTGCTCGCGTGCCCGGCGCTGCTGCTCGTACTGCAGGCGGCGAACAAGCTGTTCTTTCACCGACTCACGCAACTCGCCTTCGGATTCAAACCCACCCAGCTCTTCCAATAATGCTGCATTGACTTGTGGCAGCTCAAGCTTCTTGACTTCCAGAACCTCGAACGTGGCCTTGATCGTTTTGCCACGCAGCGATTCGTTGGGGGCATCCTCGGACAGCTTGGCCTCGCCCTCGCGAGTCTCGCCGGCCTTGACCCCCTTCATGAGTTTGTCGAAACGCTCGATCTTGCCGTCTCGGAAACTCAATACCGGGCGAATGCGGATCGTTTCTTCCTTGGCGCTCGAGATTTCGTTGCCGTCGGCGTCCTTGAACGCCAGATTCACGGTGACGTAATCCCCGGCCTGAGCCGCGTCATCGAACGGCACCAGGCGACCGCGACGGGCCAGCATATCCTTGAGCTGCTTTTCCACCTCGGCTTCGCTGAACTCGTGTGTCGACCGCTCGATCGACAGCCCCTGCCATTTCGGCAAGTCGAACTCCGGCCGCACCTCGATATCGAATTCGAAGGTCATGGGACCGTCGTCGGGAATCGAAACCGCCACGGGATCGAAATCCGGCTCGCTAATTGGCGACAGACCGCCGTCTTCTGAAATCTGGGTCATGCTGTCCATCAACAGCGACATCTTCACCTGATCGCCGACGTCCTTGCGGAACCGCGCTTCGACCAGCTTGCGCGGGGCGCGCCCGGCGCGAAAGCCCGGCACCTCGGCCTTGCCCATCAACTCGGAATACGAGTTATTGAAATAGCGCTCGATATCCTCGCGCGAGACAGTCACCGTTACGTGCCGTTCGCAGGCGCTCTTCTTGGCGACCTGGACCCCCAGATTCAGCTTTTGAGCCGCATCATCGCCACCGTCTTCCGACGCGACATCGCCGACCGTGCCCTCGTCCCGTACTTCATCGTCGCTTGCGGACATGGCGCCTCGATTATCAACTTTGGGCTTGCTGTCACATTCGACCAGAGCAATGCGCCGCGCGACGAATGCCGCGAAGCCTGCGGTAACCCTGGACTACGCACGGCCGTGGCGAAACCGCCACGCCGAAAACCGTTGCAATTGAGAGCGGGTGATGGGATTCGAACCCACGACAACGACGTTGGCAACGTCGTGCTCTACCAACTGAGCTACACCCGCGCAGACGAGTTCCCTATGCAGTGCTGTAGCACCCACCCAGGACCCTAATCCCCATTGGATCAACGGATTATAGATTCGAGTAGAGACCATGCAAGGGCAGTTGCGCGGCCGGGCCCTGGCTCGTGCCAGCACGGCAAACGGTCATACCGTACGATGGCATTTTATCGGCTTTGCGGGCACTGAATGTCGCGCGCGGTACCGCCTATGACTGGGCAAGGCCCATCGATCCGAGCGGCCACGGTGCGCCGAGCCCCTTGCCGGCCGGCGAAATAGTTGCGGACAGGTCTTTGTCTATTTATAGTAAGGGTTTGCGACGCGAACTTCGCGGAAACACTTCCCGTTCGAACGACGTGGCTAGCGGAGCGAATACCGGGCATGAGACCCAAACTAGTTCTCATCGGAGGCAAGGCCGACAAGGCCGAAATCCGCTTGAAGCTGCCCACCATCGTGGGCCGGACGCACGATGCTGGCTTGATGATTGCCCATAAAACGGTCAGTCGTCGCCATTGCGAGTTATTTGAGCGGCTTGGCATGTTGTTTGTCCGTGACACAGGCTCACGCAACGGCACCCTGGTCGATAACGCGCCCATCAAAAAAGAGGCGATGGTCAAGCCGGGGCATACGCTCACGATTGGCCCGTTGACGTTCCGCGCCGATTACGAGCCGGCGGACGCGTTCATCAATTCCGATGAATCCCCCGACTCCAACGGTGCTGGCGCAATAGCCAGTGCGACGATCGCAACGAAATCCGCGCCAAATGTGCCTGAGGAAGCTACCCGGGATATTGGAGGGAGCGAAGAATCGTCGCCGGCGACGATTACGCAAACTACGAAGCCTTCGGACACACCCGGCGAGCTGGAGTTCGAAGACTTTAGTGCGGCCGATCTGGCCGAGCTCGACATGCCGGCTGTCGTTGATAGCGAAGGGGATGCGGGTGACTTCGATGCTGACGATCTCGCGGTGGGCGATCTGGATGCCGAGCTACCGGCTCCTGCTCTAGATCCACCATCCGCTCCTTCCGCGGCGAAGGGAATCGACGAGGAGATCTCATTCGACGACGACCTGGAAGTGGAATTCGATCTGAACGACCTCTCGGACGAGCCCAAGGCGGCGTCATCGGCCGCCGATGAGGACGCAGGCGAACTGATGTCACTCGACGCGATTGACGATTCCCCTGTCGGAACGGCTGATGACGAATTGGCCGCTTTCGATATGCCGGCGACACCACCGGCCGCGAAAAAGGAATCCGCGAAAGCCGACGACGGCCTATTGGACGATGGCGACCTGGCTTTCGATCTCGACGACCTGCAAGATCTGGGTGAGCCGGTTTCATCGGGCGCGGACGGAGAGGCCGACGACCTGGGGTTCACCCTGGAGGACATCGAAGAAATTCCTGCCGAGACGACGTCCACCGTCGATGCCGACATGGAAGAAGATGACGGCTTGACCTTCGACCTGGCCGGCGACGCCGATAGTGCGCCCGAACCGGAGCCACCGGCGCCGGCGGCAGCAGCCAAGAAGCCCGTCAAGGATTCGGCCAAGGTACCACTCGGCGAAGAAAAACCGGCCGGCGGCGAGGCCGACATGTCGAGCTTCATGAAAGAGCTGGGCTTGTAGTTTCTGTCATCAGTGCGGTGCCCTACTCTTGTAGAGCAGGTGGTAGTGCATTCATCGAGCGCCACGTGCAGTGGTAGTTCTGTCTTGCGCCCTCTTTGAGCGCGATAAATGCCGTCAGCCTGGAGATTTGCTGCATGGATGTTTTTAAGACGATTGTGTCTCAACGTCCGCCGCGCCCTCGGTCGACGCGATTCGTCCATTGCATCGCGACGTGCGCACTGTTTCTGTCAGCCATCGCGCCAGCACTACTCGCCGCGGAAGAGCCGCAACCCGCGGCCGCTCAGCCAACTCCTGCTGTAACCGGGAAGGGCAAAACTTCGCGGCCCTCGAATCGGCTAGCGAAGGAGACGAGCCCTTACCTATTGCTGCACGCGCACAACCCGGTGAACTGGTATCCCTGGGGAGAGGAAGCACTCGCCAAAGCGCGCGTGGAAAAAAAGCTGATCTTTCTTTCGATCGGCTATTCGAGCTGTTACTGGTGCCACGTCATGGAACGCGAGTCGTTCATGGACGAGGCCGTGGCGGCCGAATTGAATCGAGATTTCGTCTGCATCAAGGTCGATCGCGAAGAGCGACCCGACATCGATCATATCTATATGACGGCCCTGCAGACCATGGGGCGTAGTGGCGGTTGGCCGCTGACGATGATCCTCACTCCCGACGCGCTGCCCATCGTCGGCGGCACTTATTTTCCACCACGCGATAAAGAGGTCGAACTCGGCCCCTCGAAAGATTCGCCGGGGAAAGCGAAACAGACAATCACGGGGCTCGTCCCGTTCGTGCAGCTCGTGCAACAGGCCTGGGTGAAGAACCCACAGGAGCTACGCGACTATGCGGGGCAGGTGGCCACGGCCGTGCGGCGCTCACTACGGCAACCCAATCTCGCCATTGCGCCAGTCGGCGCGGGCGTGCCGGCCCAAACCCTCGAACAATTGGCCGAGCAGTTCGACCCAAAGTTCGGCGGATTCAGTTACAGCGAGGCCACGCCGCGACGGCCGAAGTTCCCCGAGCCATCGAACTTGCAGTTCTTGTTGGATCACAGCCAACGCACGGATAGTGATCAAGCGCGACAGATGTTGGACGTCACGCTCGACCACATCGCACGCGGCGGCATTCGCGATCACCTGGGAGGCGGTTTTCACCGCTACAGCACGGACCGGTATTGGCGCGTCCCGCATTTCGAAAAGATGCTGTACGACAATGGGCAACTGGTGTCGATTTACGCCATTGCCTTTCAGCGCTCAGACAATTCCGAATATCGTCGCGCTGTGGAGGAGATGCTGGCCTTCGTCGGTCGCGAGTTAACGGCACCTGACGGAGGGTTTTATTCGTCGCTCGACGCGGAGACCGACGGTGACGAGGGGCGTTTCTACGTCTGGTCGCGCGATCAGATCATAAGCGCTCTGGGAGAAAAGGACGCACGACTGTTCGCGCTCGTTTATGGAACGAATGGCGAACCAAACTTCGAAGAACGTTACGTTATAGAAATCGTACGCCCGATAGCCGACGTAGCACAAGCCGAGGGTCTCTCGACCGAGCAACTCGCGCGGTCAATCGACGAGATGCGCGGCCGATTGCTCGCGGTGCGAAATGGTCGCGATCGCCCGCGCACCGACACCAAGATCCTCACCGCCTGGAACGGCCTGATGATTACCGGCTTCGCGCAGGCTGGACAAATATTAAAGAACGACGACTATATTCGCAGCGCCGCACGAGCCGCGGACTTTGTGCTCGCGAATTTGCGCTCAAACGACGGACGATTGCACCGCTCGTTCGCCCAGGGACAAGCCCATCTGAACGCTTACTTGGACGATTACGCATTCCTGATTGAAGGTTTAATCGCGCTACACTGCGCGACGAACGATCGTCACTGGTTAGATGCCGCCGAGCAACTGACGAACGTCCAGATCGAACGGTTCTGGGACGCCGAACAAGGAGGATTCTTCTATACCTCGGACGATCACGAGGATCTGCTCGCCCGCAGCAAGGATCCGGTCGACTCGGCCATTCCATCAGGCAACGCCGTGGCCGCGGGCAACCTGGTGTACCTCGCCCGAGCCTGCGGCAAGCCTGAGTACCTTGCGCGCGCCCAGAAAACGATTGCTTGCTTCGCCACGATCGTGAATGAATCGCCGGCGGCTGTGCCGAGAATGGTTGTTTCGTGGTCGGCGTTAAGCGACGCCAATGACAAGCCCCGGCAGCCGTGACCCCGAGGGCCGGTCGTTAAAACACCAACTCGCCGCGCAGGAAGAATCCGTCAAAGCCCAGGATGTTCGAGTCATCCAGGTTCGGCGTAGCGCCGATATTGCCCGTGGCCTGCATGCCCAGGTCCCAGAAGCTCATCAGCATCCAGCCGCCCGAGACGGCAAAGCGGGGCAGCATCCACCAGGTGGCTCCCAACTCGAGTTCGGCCACGGGAATGATGCGCGAGTTGCGTGACACCAGGTTCGTCATCGTTGGCAGTTCGCCGGCCGGTGTCGAGTTCGTCACATCCTGATAGACGTTGCCGACCAGCAATGAGCCGGCACCGCGGGTGTAGACCGAAAAACGGCCGCTCTGGCCGAAGTACTTACGCCCTTGCAGACCGATGCGCGGACCAAAGCCGGTGAATTTATTGGCGGCGCCGGCCTGAGCAAAGATGCCTCCGGCGGCGGCGGAATCGCTCACTAACGAGCTGATGTTCTGATTGATATAAGCGAATCGCAAACCGGCGAACCAGCGCAGGTCCCAAGGATGGCATTGCGGACCGCAGGGGTTATTGCACGGCGGCACATTGAAAAATGGCCGGATGCAATCGATGTCAAAGATGCTCGCGGCCAGCCCGAATTGTGTGCTGACGCTGTCGCCCGGATTGGGCGTGGTGTTGCAAAGGAAATCGCAGACGCTCATGTTCGACGTGGCCGTGCCTTTCAGGCTTTCGGTCGAATTGAAGTTCATGAACGTAAAGCGAATTTCGTCGCCGCAGGCGCAATTGCGAATCCCCAAGTAAGTGCGAAATGCGCCCTGGTATCCGGGATTGAAGTTGATCAGGTTCTCGTTGAAGATCGTCGTGCTGCCGGACGGAGTCGTGGTGGTTTCGGTCATGGCCGTGGCCTGGCTGTAATGCGGACGCAGTAGCAACCCTTCGCCGCCAGCCAACAGTGCGTATCTACGACCAGGCATTGCATAGGTGCCGAACGAGTCGTTCTGCTCGTAGGCCTCTTCGAAACCGTCCGAGTCACCGTAGGGCATATACGGTTCCGAGTCGTCCATCATCTCAGGCGCTGGTGCCATCGCCCCTTGGCGCCCAGCGGGCTCCATGCTCGCCAAAAGCCAGCCCGCCCCATAGCGAGGCACACGCGCGGGATGGTATCCCGGGTTAGGACCTTGGACCGGAGCCATTTCGTAGCCCTGGTCATACGATTGATCGTAAGATTGCTCTTCGATCGGCGCAGGCCGTGAATTGATGCTCTTACTGCTGATTGAACCATTGCGCGGCTTCGACTCGATTGGTCGGGCGTCCCTGGGCTCGGCAACCGTGGGCTCGTCGAAGGCGGCCGCCTTCACGACCTTCGTTCCGCCACTGCGGTTGGCAACCGAACTAGCAGGCGTGCGCGTCGTCGAGACGGACGATCGAGGTGCCGTCCGTGGTAGCGATGTTTCCGAGCGGTTGGCAACGCTACCCGCGGAAGTCTTAGCACTCTTCGACGCCGTGCTCGTGGGACCCGACGCCACCGAACGTGGCGTGAGCAGGATCGGCTCGTCGGCAGTTGAGGACTCGGCGTCGCCTTGGGATTCGTTGTCGCGCGGCGCCGACTTCGGCGGAGCGGCGATCGACCAAGCGTTCAGAGCGACCGGCACGACGACCGACATCGCTAGCGTAAGCAGAACGCGTCTCGAACCCTTCATGGAAGCACCTCGATAACCCCTGACTTTGATCTCTTCTTACTGCCGACCCGGCAAGCACGGACGCGGACGCGCCTGTGATCAGACGATCCGGAAATCTTTTCGGCATCCGCAAAGCCACCGCTTGCGGATTTTCCGTTACGACCCCGAAACTTTTCTCAGTTAGTAAGAATTTCGCAATCGGCAAAGTTTCGCGCATTCATTGCTAGCTGATCGCGACGCAGGAGGGATGCCTTTCCAAGCTGCCCGCGATTCCCGGCCGATTTCTGCGCTGATCTGGGTGGGCGCAAAGAAAAAGCCGGCGCCAGTTGTGCTGGCGTCGGCTGATTGTTTTCGCGTAAGCGCTGAGGGACGAAACGTCCGTCACTAATACTTAGCTGGCGCTGCGTGCCTGTCGGCGACGACGTACTGCCGCGAACAAGAGTCCCACGCCCCCCATTGCTGCTAGCAACCAGGTAGAAGGTTCGGGCGTCGGTACCGAGCTTTGCACCACGATCTCGCCGGCGGCCGGAATGCTGCGCAAGCAATAGAAGTACGAATAGGTCGGATTCTGCGCCGCTCCCTGAATATCCGACGGCGTCAGTTTTTCGCTCAGCGTCTGACCGTCCGAGAACGTCACGTTGACCGTGGCCCACTGCGAAGGATCCGATCCGCTGGCGAAAGCTTGCTTGTAATCGACGAGGCTGGCTCCATGATCGGCCACGCGATCGAGATCCAATCGGAAGTCGTAGATCTGATTCGGCGAGAAGCCGCTGAACGTCAACGACGCCGTGGGGCTGTTCGCATGCGTGCCCGGAGCATTCGTCGGCAAGAAGCTGGTAGCCAGGGCCGTCGAAGCTTGGGAACCAATGATTACCGAACCGAACGCGAAAGTGCTGTTGCCCATCGTGATCGAAAAGCCTGTGATGTCCGCGCCGGTCGAGTCGTTGGTGATCGAAATCGTGGGCCGATCTTCGGCCACGAGCGTCAACGAGTTGAGCAGCGATTGCGACAATCCGCCCATCGAGTCGATATTCGGCGAGACTTTGATCGCGAAGCCGTCGGTCGAAATAGGCGTTGCCAGCGCCGCTGCGGTCGGCAAGAGCGTCGTGGCGAGGGTAATCGCTACGACGTAGAAGGTTTTTATATGATCGCTTAATTTCATTCGTGTTTACCTGATTCCCGGTCGTAAGCCGAGAGGTGCGTGCGGCGAGCGTTGCTCCGTCAACTCGCCCGACTGTTTTGTTCCGCATCCTTGCGAAAACTGTTGCCAAGCTCCCACTTCACACTCGTTTCCCATCGATCCGATCTCGCACATTACGATCCTGTAGTGGTGCGAACACACCATGCGCGCAGATCGTTAGACAGTTCGACCTGTGAGCAGGTGAAACGAATCGACGCCTTGGTTAAGGCGAGGGCGGGAAGCAGAACGGCGCAACGGAAGACGCGATTGCGTACTTCGGACGAGTGGGACTCGGCACCAGAAACGGCTCGAAGGGTGAGACCGCCGGCCTACGTCCAGCTCGTCATCGCGCCGGGGACTTCCCGTGGCGAGGACTGAAGGACGAAATGCACTAGCGACCTCTCAACCAGGCGGATGCTGTGGATGTGGTCGGACAGCTTGCCTCTTCGGCAAGGTCCTACTCATTCGATAATAACTACCCAATTGCCCGCGTCAAGCATTATCAAACAAAAATTTTCGATGTAGAGTTGGCTTGTCGATTACCGGCCGTGCCAATCTACGGCCGCGACCGTCGCCAGCCCTACTACTAAACCTGCCGCTCGTATCGCGGGTCGTTGACCTCGGCCCTCGTCGCGCGGATGATCGACGCTGGGCGCCCTGTCATCATTAGTGGATAGAAACAAAGTGCCGGAACCAGCCAGCCGCGGCCCCTTTCTCAGACGAGCCGCGACGGGCCTACTGGCCCTTTATTGGCTTACGCTCGTGTTGGCCACGCATTGGCCCTTCAAAGTACCGCCCCAGCAGCAACCTCTCTTCTCCAAGGACAAGCTGCTGCATTTTTCGGCCTATGCCGGACTGGCATTTTTGTTCGTGACTGTGGCGCAAATCCGCCGGTCCACGATCCCCGGTTTACGCCGGCGACCGCTCCCCATCGCGGCACTATGGCTACTCGCCGTAACGGCCGGATTCCTGGACGAAATTACGCAGCCATTGACCGCCCGCGACTTCGAATGGTGGGACTGGGTGGCCGATATTTTGGGAGCAACGGCCGGCATATTCTTCGGCATCGTGGCCGGCCGCCGTTTTTGGCCGGTTGCCGAGGCTTATGAGGACTCGCGTCCCGAGCCCTCGCCATAATACGAAGCCGCGTGCAAGGTTCGCATGCCTCGTGACAGGCCCCAAGCCAGAGCGAATACGACGGCGGCGCCGATCACACCGGCCAACGATGTCGCAATCCATAGTCCGCCGAGCGCCGTGACCTGATAGTCCGGAAGTGGCACAAGCGCAGGAGTGGTCGCCGTGGCCATTGGCCCCAACTCTTCGGCCACGCGTTCCAGGCCGTCCGGTGCGGCCGAGGCCAACGGGGACAGGCAAAACGCCACGAGCATCGCCACTGTCGCGCCGGCAACGACGATTTGCCACGCACTTTCCTGGCGATGCTCGCTCGTTCGAAGCGTGTAAAGCATGTCAGGACGCACGCGCAATAAAAACGCCACGACTGTTCCGGTAATAAGGGCTTCGCCCACGCCGATCACGCTGTGAATGATCAGCATGGCTGGCAACACGGCGCCAAGCGGATAGGTGCCTGACCACCACAGTTCAACTGAGCACAATGCGGCGGCCAATTGTACCGAAAACCAACTTGCGATTACCGCCCCCACGACGTCCCCCTCGGGCGTCCGCACCACGCGACGGACAAGTGCATATACCGAGTAACCTCCCAGCGCGCCGGCTAGTCCCATGTTGACGATATTCGCGCCCAGCGCCGTCAGTCCGCCGTCGTAAAACAACAGGCACTGCACGATCAGCACCACCGCGATCGCCAACAGGCCGGCCCAAGGTCCTAGCACAATGGCCGCTAGAACTCCTCCCAGCAAATGGCCCGAAGTACCCCAAGCGATCGGAAAATTGACCATTTGTGCCGAGAAAAGACAGGCGCTCATTACGCCCATCAGCGGTACCAATCGGTCTCCGACCTCGGCACGTACTTGGCGCGCGGCCCAAACGATCGCCCCGGCCGCGACTAACCCGGTACTGGCGCAGGTCGTGGCATTGAGAAAGCCGTCGGGCAGATGCATGGGATTGAAAGTCCGCGGACAAGGCTCTGCAACAGGGACCAAGGCCCGCGCGATTGCCGATCTCGCGTCCCCTGGCTGACTCCCAATATAGCCCGCCGGTGACGCGCTCCCAACGGTCGCCGGTTCAGCCCGCGGTGACGCGGGAGAGCGTCTGCACCGCTATTCTGAGCAGGTACAGAGTCCGGGCGCGAGAAATCCTGCCGCGCGAGAGATAGGCCGATTCAGCAGGACGCCACAGGCTGACGGCGTGAGATTCACCGTATATTTCGCGGCGAATCGGCCTGCAAAACGAAATACGGTGGTCAGTCCGCTAGAGACTATCGCCACTGCGATTGCGGAGCGGCACGGCGCGACTGCGGAACGTAATCGACGGCCGGAGTCGGTTGCGGTGGAACGGCTTCGACCGGCACGCCTTCGGTGACCGATTCGCCGATAGCCTCTTGCGAGACTTCCTGATCGAAGACGGCGTTCGGCGGTACCGAGCCCGAAAGAATCGATCCGGCTCGCTCGTTAAAGGCCAGGCCATCGGCCGGTGTAGGCCCCAAGTAATCGTCAGGCGCAGCGCAGATGGCGCAGCCTAGCGTCGTCGTGGCAAGCGCCAACAACAGGAGTGCAAACGTATTTCGCAGCATGGGACGTCCTTTTCCCCGTGTTCCGGCCCTGCTCGCCCTCGTTGCGGCGAGCTCTGCTGGCTCCCCTTCGGCAAACTCTGCCACCGTGGAACGCAGTACCTGCGTTATCATCGGCAGTTGTAACCGGTGAAATCGGCATTTTTCCCCAACGCCGTTCGCGCCATCGGTGCAGGGCCTGGCAATCGAGGTTTCGCCAGTCCTCCCAATTAACGCCGACCGATGGCTGGCAGATCGACGTTTGGAAGGTGCCGATGCCGTGCGACCGGAGATCTGCGGCCGAGAATTATCAAGAATTTCGGGCGCCCAGGCCTGGAACCTATTCACCAGACGACTAAACTCGCCGGGACCGGATTTACCTGCCTGGATTCCGATCCCCCCGCCGCCGGAGAGCTTGCCCCGATGAAACTTTCGCATTCGCTCGTTTCAACCCTCGGTGTTCTGATGCTTACCGTTCCCGCATCGGCCGGCGACTGGAAGCCGATCTTCAACGGCAAGGACCTCGGCGGCTGGCAAGCTATCGACGGTCCTGCCAGCAGTTGGAAGGTCGAGAATGGCTTGCTCTTCTGCTCGGGACAGGGATCGGGCTGGCTGTCGACAGACAAGGAATACGACAATTTCGAGATCGAACTCGAATTCCGTGTCCCGGATGGCGGCAACAGTGGCGTCTTCCTCCGCGCTCCACACCTGGGAAACCCGGCATTCGAAGGCATGGAGATCCAGGTTCTGGACGACTACGCCAAGGAATACGCCGAATTGAAGCCGACGCAATATTGCGGCAGCTTGTACGATGTGACGCCGGCCACGCCGCGCGTCACGAAGAAGGCCGGCGAGTGGCAGAAGATGCACATTCTCTGCAACGGTAAACACGTGAAGGTTACGCTCAACGGCACGCAGGTGGTCGATGCCGACCTCGCAGCACACCCCGACAAAGAGCCAACCCATCCGGGCTTGAAACGTGCCACCGGGCATATCGGCCTGCAGAATCACGGGTCGCGGTTGGATTACCGCAATATTCGCGTTCGTGAGCTGTAATCGACACGCGATTCGCTTCGCTCGCTGGCACGCCGGGTCTCAAGTTTCGTCACGAGTCGGCCGATAACTTGCACCACATTGCGCCCTTTCTGCGCACGCGTCACAAGCGAGGCGAAGAATCGTGACGGGACCGGACGTTCGTAAAGCCGTCGTGCTGTTAGAAAGCCTCCCTGACGCGGCAATCGATTCTCTGCAGGCGTATCTCACGCCCGTCGACTGGCAAGCTTTGCAAGCAGCACGCCGTGTCATCGAGCTTGCACCTGACGAGCGGTCCGCAGTGATCGCCGATTTCGTGCTGGCGCTCGCCGAGCGATCCGATGTCCGCAAAAACCGGTTGCAGATCCTAGAGCAAGCGGATGCGGCCCATCTGGCTGCGGTACTCGAGGTCGAACATGCGCAATTAATCGCGCTCGTGTTGACGCGTCTCACCCCCGCACATGCCGGCGGCCTACTCGCGCTTTTGGCCACGGATTTGCAAGCTTCGGTTGTGCGTCGCATCGCCACGACTGAAAGCGCCCACGAACAGGTATTAGACGACGTGCTGGCTGTAATCGCCGAGCGTTTGCGAGCGCTCCCGGCTGCCCATTTCGCCACGATCGACGGCGTCGCGGCGTTGGGGGACATTCTCCAATCGCTCGATCGCGCTGCCGAACAACAGCTCATAAACTGCTTGGCCCAGGACGAACCCGATCTAGCCGAAGCGGTCGCCTGCCACACGTTCGCAATCGCGGACGTATTGGAATGGTCGCAAACAAGCGCACAAATTCTGCTGGCGAACTTAGAAACGGCCCCTTTGGCGGTCGCTCTCAAGCAGGTAACGTCCGAAACGCGGCAAAAAATTCTCGGGCTATTACCGGCCCAATTTGCCGAGCGGCTACGACATGCCGTGGCGCATCTGGGGCCTGTGCCGCCGAAGATCATCGAGCAATCACGCGCTTCGATCGCGCGCACGCTGGGACAATTGCAAACCGCCGGCAAGCTCCGCAGAGAATCGCTGCCGACGACGAATCGGCTGGTCGCCTGAACGGCAAACTGCGAACGCATCTCCGCGTATGACGCGCCGCGCGACGACTTGCCACTTGTGACCTCTCCGTGATTTGCTAGCATTCGACGAGGCGAGTCTTCGGCTCCGTCGCGATGGTGGCTGTGCGCTCGCGTTGGAATGCAACTGCGCGAAATCGGGCTCACGGATGACAGTCACCCCCATGATGCGACAGTATCAGGACGCCAAAACGGCGTGCCCTGATGCGCTTCTGCTCTTTCGCATGGGGGACTTCTACGAACTGTTTCACGACGACGCAAAGCAGGCGGCGCAGGTCCTGAACCTGGCGCTGACGAGCCGCGAAAAAGGGGAAAACGCCATCCCCATGGCTGGGTTTCCCCATCATCAGCTCGAAGCCTATCTGGGGAAATTGATCGGCGCTGGTTTACGCGTCGCGATCTGCGATCAGGTGGAAGATCCGCGCGAAGCGAAAGGGCTCGTGCGGCGCGAGCTGGTGCGCATCGTGTCACGCGGCACCGTGACGGACGACGCGCTACTGGATCCGCGCGAAAACAACTTCCTGGCGGCTCTGGTACCGGGTAATGTTGCGGGGTTAGCTTGGGTCGAACTTTCCACGGGTCGCTTTCAAGCGGCTCAAATGCCGGCGGCACAACTCGCCGACGAGTTGGCGCGGATCGCGCCGGTCGAATGTTTGCTGGCTGAGGATGCGGAGCCGCCCGCACACGCCCTGACTGACGGCATGCTAATCACGCGACGCCCCAATTGGGCGTTCGCCCAGCACGCGGCCCACGAATCGTTGAGCAAACATTTCGGCACCGCCACGCTCGAAGGGTTTGGCTTCGGCGACGACGACACGGCCGCGATCCGGGCCGCCGGCGCGATCGTCGATTATTTGAACGAAACTCAGAAGGCATCGATCGGCCACGTCGACCGGTTAATTCCTTATCGCCCGGGTACGGTGCTCGAAATCGACGAGGCCACGCGCCGGAGTCTGGAAATCAGCCGCACATTGCGCGACGGTGCGCGCAACGGATCGCTGCTGGGAGTACTCGACCAAACGGTCACGGCGATGGGCTCGCGCCTGATGAGTCAATGGGTCGCAAATCCACTGACCGATCTCAACGCAATCGATGCCCGGCTCGATAGCGTGACGGAACTCGTCAACGATGCAGGTCTGCTGGCCGGCGTGCGAGAGTCTCTCAAAGGGCTGTTCGACGTCGAGCGATTGCTCGCGCGCGTGACGACCGGCCGTGCCAGCCCACGCGATCTGAGTTGCCTCGCGCGTACGCTGCGCGCGTTGCCTGCCTTGAAGGCCAAACTCACAGCGCGCAAGAGCGAAAGATTAAACACTCTCGAAAGCGCGCTCGATCTTTGCCCCGAATTGCGGGCTCGGCTTGATACAGCTCTCGTGGAAGATTGCCCCTTGGTGAGCCGCGAAGGGGGCTTTATCCGGGATGGTTTTCGCAGCGAGTTGGACGCGCTGCGCGAGCTGGCCACCGGCGGTAAGCAATGGATCGCCAACTACCAGGCGTCCGAGGCCGAGCGCACCGGCATTCCGAACCTTAAAGTCGGCTTCAACAACGTCTTCGGCTATTATCTCGAGGTCACCAACCCGCACCGAGAAAAGGTTCCGCCCGAATATCACCGGCGCCAGACCGTGAAAAACGCCGAACGGTACGTGACGCCAGAGTTGAAAGAATACGAAGAAAAAGTTCTCACCGCGGACGACCGGGCCAAGCAACTCGAATACGACCTGTTTCTCGAACTACGCGACGCGACAGCTGCCGAGTCGCGCCGCTTGCGCGCAAGTGCCGAAGTTATTGCCGAACTGGATTGCCTGGCGGCGCTAGCGGACCTGGCGCGTCGTGCCGGCTACTGCCGGCCGACATTGGTCGCCGAACCACGCCTGAAAATCGTCGGCGGCCGCCATCCTGTGCTCGACCAGCAATTGCCCCAGGGCTCGTTCGTGCCCAACGACACATTGATGGGGTCTGACGAAGGATTTGTGCTTCTGATTACCGGTCCCAACATGGCCGGCAAGAGCACGTACATTCGTCAGACCGCGCTGATCGCGATCATGGCACAGTTGGGCAGTTACGTCCCGGCCAAAGAAGCCACGGTCGGCATCGCCGATCGCATCTTTGCCCGCGTCGGCGCGAGCGACGACCTGGCGCGGGGACGCAGCACGTTCATGGTCGAGATGACCGAGACGGCGCGCATTCTGAATACGGCCACCGAGCGCAGCCTGGTGATCCTCGACGAGATCGGTCGCGGCACGAGCACTTACGACGGCGTGTCGCTGGCCTGGGCGGCCGTCGAATTCCTGCACGATCAGGTCGGCTGCCGCACGCTGTTCGCAACGCACTATCACGAGCTGACTGATTTGACGCAGTCGCTGGCTCAATTGCGAAATCTGAACGTCGCGGTGCGAGAGTGGCAGGACAATGTCGTGTTCTTGCACAAGATCATCGATGGTCCAGCGGACAAAAGCTACGGCATCCACGTCGCCCGCCTGGCAGGCGTACCGCGCGAAGTGCTGGAACGGGCGAAGCAAATACTGTCGCAGCTCGAGCAAGAGCATCTTGATGAAGGGGGAAAGCCGAAGCTGGCGCGGCGTCGCCGTGCCACGCGCATTGGCGACATGCAATTGACACTGTTCGCCGCGGCCGAGCACCCGCTACTGGACGAGATACGCCAGACGGACGTGAACCAGCTCCGGCCGCTCGACGCACTCGCGCTTTTAAGCGAGTGGCAAGCGAAGCTCCGTCCCGAGAAGTGAAAATTGCCTGAATTCGAATTCCCGCGGATATAGAGCCCCCGAAATTCGAACCGCTTGAACAACCAAGCCGGTGCCACAAGCATTTCGTGGACCAGCCATTTGCATCGCGCTGAAGCACATATTAGCTTGACGCAAATCGCACACTCGCAGCATTCACCAGGAGGCAGACCATGCCCAAGTACGTGATCGAACGCGACATCCCAGGCGCTGGCGCCAAGACCAAACAGGATCTTCACGAGGCGGCCACGGTTTCGTGCGGCGTGTTGAAGAAACTCGGCCCATCGATTCAATGGGTCGAAAGCTACGTCACGGACGACAAGATTTATTGCGTCTACATCGCGCCGAACAAGGCGTTGATCGAGCAGCATGCCCGCGAAGGAGGCTTCCCGGCGAACCGAATTTCGGAAGTCCGCTCGATCATTGATCCGACGACTAGCGAATAGCTAGCACGTGGCAGGTCCGTTTCTCGTCTAGCGACGAATACTCGCGGTTGTACTGCATCTCGCGCCACAGCCGCATCTCTCACCAGCCGCACGGCCGGCAGGGTTTGCCTGACCGTGGAAATCCGGCCGGCCGGCAAGGTCCGCGACGGCTCGGACCGATTGCGCCGATCAGCCGTTCGCCATGTACGGCCTGTGACGATTCGTAGGCAGATTGCCCCCCGCGTAAGGCGTAGGGGCAAACGTCTTACGTTTTCAGTAATCGTCTGCAATCGTCCGACATCTTTTAGCAAGGGCCATCGTGGCCCAGTTTCGTGAAACATCGCTGACGGTTTTGCGCTGAACATGAGGAACGACGGAAGCAGGCCCGGTTCCGCCAAGGTGCGGGCGACACTGTATGTTTCGGCAGATCTGCTGGAACAAGCACGCGACGCCACGTTTCATCTGGCCGGCTACCCGGCGCGCATGACTCTCACGAAGCTGGTCGAGAATGCCCTGACCGCCGAATTGGCGCGTCTCAAGGAGCGGTACAACGCGGGAATGGACTTTCCTCGTCGCGACGAAGACCTCAGAGGCGGTCGCCCGATCGCCGCATAGGTGTCACACAAATGGCCGAGTCCAAGCAAGCGTCCTCGCAGAGTTCCGCCGAATTGCAAAAGCTCCGTCAAGAGCTGTTGCGAATGATCGTGAAGAACAACAGCAATAACGACTCCCGTCTTCGCCGGGTAGCCATGCCGCGATAGTCCCCACCGAACGATCTACTTCGCGCCGCGCTGAACAACTCGCTCGATCCGGCATCCGTACGCCACGTGCGACGGCTGCCAAGCGTAGGCGATCGCGTGCGAACCCGAGCAGTCCCTCCGAGTGCGATCCGTGCCGAAACCCCGCTTTGTGCTGATGCGACTCACTCTGGCTGGTGCCCTCGCGATAGCAGCCTTTGTCTCGGGGGATGCACTCGCAGGCGTCTGGCCCAGCACGTTCGCACCACCGGCCACGCGACCGGCGGAAGTTCCGCAGCAACCACATCCGGCGGTGGTGCGCGTCATTGCTCCCGAAGAAGGGGGTACCTCGTTCGGCTCCGGTACATTAGTCGATGTGCGTGGCGATTACGGCCTGGTACTAACCAACTGGCACGTCGTTGCGGACGCGACGCATACGGTCGAAGTTGTTTTTCCCGACGGCTTTCGCTCGGCGGCGCGGGTCATCACGACTGATCGGACTTGGGATTTGGCGGCACTAGCCGTATGGCGTCCCAACGTGCCGCCGGTGCCGCTCGCCACGCGACCGCCGCAGCCTGGAGAACCGCTGACGATCGCCGGCTATGGTTCGGGGAAATATCGCGCCATCACTGGCAAATGCACGCAGTACGTCGCACCGGCCTTGAACAAGCCGTACGAAATGGTCGAGCTATCGGTCGCCGCTCGGCAGGGCGATTCCGGTGGTCCGATCTTCAATAGCCAAGGCGAGTTGGCAGGTGTCCTTTGGGGAGCCGGTTGGGGGACAACTTCGGGC
>DASYDW010000071.1 GCA_036499395.1 Pirellulales bacterium | reverse complement strand
GACTTCCCTTTCGAGATGACGTTCCCAATGGGCGCGACCTGCGAGGTTCTGATATCGCGAGTGGAATGGAGATGGATTTTTCCAATACGGATTTCTCCTTCTCCGATGTCGGTAGCTTCTTTCATTGCGACTTGACTGGGGCTCGGTTCGACGAGTCTGTAAGTGAAGGTTCTAGCTTTCATCAGCGGCTCGATGGCGCAAGCTTCCGCAAGGTCAAGTTCCGCAAGTGCTATTTCAAGCAGGCTTCTTCGCGAGGCTGCTGTTTCGACGACGCACGGCTTCCTTCGTCTTACTTTGATCAAAGCGATCTCTCCGGCTCGTCTTTCGCCGGTGCGGATTGCAAAGGAGTATGTTTTGTCGGCGCCAATCTGATCGGCTGTGATTTTCGCGGCGCCAAGCTCGACGAAGCGCAGTTCCAGGAAGCGAAGATCGACAAGACAACCGATTTTCGCGGAGCGTCTCTGGTCAACGTTTGGACCGAAGATCGCTACGACAATAGCGGAAAGCTATTTCAGCGGGGTGTCGATCTACGTCAGGCGACGTTCGATGAGACGACTCAATTCGGCGACGATCCGCTTGCGTATCCGTTGGAAATATTGAACGCGCTCGTGAAAGTTGCCCGACGCAAGGAATATGCGGACGACGGCGCGACGATCGCGGCGTTCGCGGAGCAGATCAAGTCCACTCTGCGCGATCAACCGAAGAAGTGGGTTGACAATATTTGGCTCGACGATCTTCTCGGCCAATTGAATGATTGCCAAAAGCAGCTTTATGAAGAAATCCAAGACGAGGCGTTCCGGACGATGCTGTAAGCGCGCACTTTGCACGCTACTCGCTCTCCGGCACTCGCCAGACGTGGTCCTTGATCCAGTCGGTGATTTCCGAGGCGTCGAACGCGCGTAGTACTTGCCACAGGCTGCCGTAGTCGTCGGTCCATACGACGGGCACGGTTCCTTTCGGCAGGTCTTCGGTGCGGAAGGCGACGTCGGCCGCGTTCAGGAAATCTTCGTTGCTGGTGATGAGGGCCCACGTGGCTGAAAACGCTCCCTGCTCGCGATCTTCGTCCGATTCGCACACGCGCACTTGCTTATCAGACGACTGCGCGATGGCCAGCACCACGGGGTCCAGGTCGACGTTGCGATTTGAAATGTTCACGACCAGAATGCCGTCCGGCCGCAGATGCTTCCAATACATCGCGATGCATTCGGTGGTCAGCAGGTGCATGGGAATGGCGTCGCTACTGAACGCGTCCATGATCAGCACGTCGAACTGTTGCGGCCCGTTGTCGGCCAGCTCCTGCTCGAGCACCAGCCGTGCATCCCCTTCGGCGATGGTCCAATGCGCGGCGCTATCTTCCAGAAAATAGAAGTACTCCTGCGCGATGTGAATGATGTCGGGATTGATGTCGTAGAAACGAATCTCATCACCGGCCTGGCCAAGCGCCGCGACAGTGCCGGCCCCCAAGCCGACGACGCCGATTCGCAAGGTTCGATTCACCGGATCGAATTCCGTGCGGCGCGGATGCTGCTCGATCGCCAGGCCGACGCCCGAGGTGCGCGCGTAATAGCTGGTGGGCCACGTGCGCATTTCGCCTTCGAGCAACTGCATGCCGTGCCAGATGGCGCCATGCACTAGCTTGCGCATCGGCGATTCGGTGAACGGGTCGTCGGCATCGCGCACGCGCACCACGCCGTAGAAATTCCGCGTGCCGAATAGCACCCCTTTGCGATACTCGTGGATGTGAATCAGCAGCGCCGCGATCAGGCCCGAGAAGCAGAGCAGCAGCACCGCGGCCAGCGACGTGGGGCGGCGCCGATACCATAGCCAGTTGACTTCGCGCGTGATCGCCGCCAGCACCAAGGCCGGGCAGAGCACGAGCGTCAGATGATACTCCCAGAAGCCATCGAAGATGGCCGGCGCGACCAAGGCCACGAAGACGCCTCCCAGCGCTCCGCCGCTGGCCACGCACAGATAGAACAACGTCAGGTCACGTGAGTGCGGCCGCGCGCGGACCAATTCTCCGTGGCACGTCATCGCGCAGGCGAACAACGTCACGCTGTACGTTCCGATTTGCGCGGTTAGCGGCGCCGAGACCCCCATGAACAGCATCGTTGCGGCGGCCGTGATCGACAGGGCCAGCAGCGGGATGAACACGCGCCGGTCGTACCAGCGGGGACTGTCGAAGCAAATGATGAACGACAGCAGGTACAACGTCAGCGGGAGGATCCACAAGAAGGGGACTATGGCCACTTCCTGGCAGATTTGATTCGTCGTGGCCATCAACATGCCCGACGCCCCGGCGGCCAGTCCGAGCCAGAGGGCCATCATGCCCCAGCCGGGACGCGCTTCGGCAGGATGCGGTTCCGACGGAGCGTTCCGGTCCGACGCAACCGGCGGTGCATGCGCGTCGGACGTTCCAGCGGCACGGCGCCGTTCGGCCAGCAGTAATTGCACGCCGCACAGCGCGCACACAATCGCGAACGCGGCGTAGCCCCACGACCAGCCATGCGTTTGCATGCCGAGCTTGAAGTTGGGCTCGACCAGAAACGGATAGCTCAACAACGCCAAGAGCGAGCCGACGTTCGACAGCGCGTACAAGCGATAGGGAGAACCGACGTGCGTCTTTGCAAACCAGGCTTGCAGGAGGGGACCGGTGGCCGAAATCAGGAAGTATGGCGCCCCGACGGTGAAGGCCAGCAGCGCCAGAATCTGCCAGATGGGAGACGATTCGACCGCCATTCGATAACTGGGATCAGCCGCGATGGGCAAGAACCACAGCGACGAGCCCAAGAGCGCGATGTGCAACAGCGCCTGCGCGCGCGGTGTCAACCAGGCCGTCAGGGCGTGCGCATAGAGATAGCCCCCCAAGAGCAAAATCTGAAAGAACAGCAGGCAGGTCGTCCACACCGCGGGCGTGCCACCGAACCAGGGAAGAATCTGCTTTCCCAGAATCGGCTGCACCAAAAACAGCAGGAACGCGCTCCAGAAAATTGTCAGGGCGTACCAAATCATCGCCAGCCTGTCATTGCGGAGGGATCGTCAAGGAACTCGCGCGGCGGTGGCTTTGCCCGATGCCTGCTCATTTTCGAGCGCGCGCGCAATTCATAAGCGAAGTATAACCAACGACAGGCGATGACGAATCACGTCGCGGCGGCGAGCGATTACGACAGGCGGGCCAGGTCCGTGAAGAATTCGGGATAGGTTTTGGCCGTGCAGCCAGGATCGCGGATGACGACACCCGGCACGCGCAATCCGATCAGCGCCATGCTCATCGCCATGCGATGATCGTCATAGGTGTCAATCGTGGCGGCGTGCAAGGCCGCTGGGACGATTCGCAAACCATCCGGGCGCTCGTCAACCGTGGCGCCAAACTTGCGCAGCTCGGTGGCCAGCGCCGCGATGCGATCGGTTTCTTTGTGGCGAATGTGGGCCACGCCTGTGATCGTGGTCGGCCCTTCGGCGAACAGTGCCACGGCGCCCAGTGTTTGCACCGTGTCGCTGATGGCGTTCATATCGACGTCGATACCACGCAGTTTCTCGGCCGCGCGCACCGCGATGCCTGCGGGCGAGTCGCTGACGTGGCAACCCATTCGGGCCAGAACGTCCACGAATTCCACATCCCCTTGCAGGCTGTCGCGCGAAAGACCAGCGACGGTTACCTGACCACCAGCGATGGCCGGCGCAGCCCAGAAGTAACTGGCCGCCGAAGCGTCGGGCTCGACGTCGTACGACAATCCGCGATAGGAAGCCGAATTCGGAATCACAAACCGCGCGAGGTCGCCCGGCTCGACCGACACGCCGAACGCCCGCATCACGGCCAGCGTCATGTACACGTACGGTTGCGAGACGAGTTGCCCCTCGACCACGATTTCGACCGGCTGCGCGGCACAGGGCGCGGCCATTAGTAAGCCGCTGAGGTATTGACTCGAGATACTGCCACGCACGATCGCGCGACCGCCGGCGAGGCCGCGGGCCGTAACGACGACGGGGGGGCAGCCATTGCCCGCTTCGCTGACGGCCGATGCACCAAGCTGCATCAGTGCGGCGAGCAGATCGTCGATCGGTCGCTCGCGCATCCGCGGCGTGCCATCCAGGCGAAACGTGCCGTGTGCAAGCGCGAGCATAGCGGTGAGAAAGCGGACCGTGGTACCGCTGTTGGCCACGTACAGATCGGCACTCGCGGCCGGAATCTTGCCACCGCAACCCTTGACGGTCAGCGTTTGCCGCGTGGCATCAGCCTCGACGTTGATCCCCAGTTTGCCGAGCGCGGCGACCATGACGCGCGTGTCTTCGCTATCGAGGCAGCCGGTGAGCGTCGATTGTCCCGAGGCGAGCGCGGCGCAGATCAGTGCGCGGTTGGTAATGCTCTTCGAGCCGGGAGGACGAATCGTGGCGTCGAACGGACCAGCAGGGCGAATTTCGATGGTTGGCGGCGATGAATCCACGTCGTTGGCTCAGTGCCCTGCGATTTTCCACAAGTGACTGTCAGTCCGGACATAAAGGGCGCCGTCGGCGATGACCGGCGTGCCGAAGATCGGCTCGCCAAAATCTCCACGCGACACGATCTCGCCCGACTGATCGTTAAGCTGGACGACCTGGGCCAGCCCATCTTGATTGAAAATATACATGTAATCGCCGGCGACGACCGGCGTGGCCCAGAACTGCCCCTTCAAGCGTAGCTTCCACTTCGATTCGCCCGTCGTGGCATCGCCGCACAAGAGCACGCCGGCCCCGTTGATCGTGTAGACCCGGCCATTATCGACCACGGGACTGGCATTGCCGGGGCTGAGCGAGTTCGTGGCCCATATGACTTCGGCCGCCTTGCTTGCGGGTTGATAACGCAAGGCGGTCAATCCGCCCGAGGGGACGTAGATCGTGTTTCCTTCGGCCACGGGTGAGGGAATCGACGAACAAGCGACTTCGTAACTCCACACCTGCTCTCCGGTGTGCGGATTGTGGGCCGTGAAACGCGTGGGAGATTGCAGCAGTACCAGGTCATCGGCGCGTTTGTCGCCTCGCAGCACGGCCGGCGACGTCCAGTTCATTTCGGCCGAGCGCGGGATGCGCCAGCGCGATTCGCCGGTTTCGGCGTCGATGCCGGCGGCGAACGAGTCTCCCTTGTTCTCGACTTGGACGACGACCGTGTCCCCCAGTACCAGCGGCGAGGCCGACATGCCGACGTCGTTGGCCGCGGTGGGGAAGTCGTGCGTCAGTCCGCGATACCAGAGCAGATTCCCGTCGAGGTCGAGACAAGCCAGGTCGTTGGACGAGAAGAAGGCGTAGATGCGTTTGCCGTCGCTGGATGGTGTGTTCGCGGCGACGGAGCTTGTGGGATGACACATCGTGCGCCCCGTGGCCCAGAACTGTCGCTCCCAGGAAACATCGCCAGTCTTGGCATCGATGCACAGGACATGCAGGCGATCCTGGTTGTAGCCGCTTGCGGCCGTGACGATGACTTTGCCTGCGACCAGAATCGGGCTTGATACGCCGCGACCGGGAACCGCCGTTTTCCAGGCGACGTTATGCTCGATGCCCGATTCGTCCTTGGCGAGCGCCAAAGGGGGCGCGGCGCTCGTAGCGACCGAACGATTATCCGAGCCGCGGAAGTGCAACCAGTCCGCGCCAGCCGTGAACGTTACGCACAGCAGCGGCAACAGCGTTTGCAGCAGAGCACGAGTCATAGCGGTTCGTTCCTTCGACGTCAGGCCAGGTGGCGTATCGTTTTTGTTTCTAGCGTGCTGGGTCGGTCGCGGCCCGGGCGATCCGATCGCGCGATAGGATCGCGGTTCCGGATGCGTCGCACACGCGAAGCTGGAAATCCCAGTCCTGTGCCCAGCTTTCCTTTTGGTTGTTCTGCAGCAGCTTGACCAGGATCAGGTTCTTTCCGGCCTTGAGCTTTCCCTTGCCGATGTACTGGTCCATCTGTTCGCCGGCGTGATAGACGTTGTTCCGAGCGACGAGTTGGCCGTTGAGCCATATTTTGTTCGCGTTGGTCGATGTGAGCCGGATCTCGACATTCTCAGGCTTGTCGGCCAGGAACTCGGTGGCCGCGTAGGCAGTCACGGAATTGGCCTTGCCTAGCGCATTGTTCAGATTGACCTTGCCATAGGCGTCTTCGGTCGCGTGGTCGATCCATTTCACGGCGCCCGTTGATCCCTTGTACTCGGACGCGAAATCGATGGCGTCCTCGGGCGGGAAAGCGACGTCGAACCCTTTCTCGTCGGTGTTGTCGAAAGGGCCAATCAACTTCCACTGGATCAGATATCCGAAGTGCCGTGTCAGGTCGACTTTCTCGCCAAAGCCTTCCAGCTTTTTGACGATCTCCTTCACCTGGTCCAGGTCACGCGCCGCGGTTAGCGCCTTGTGGAATGTGTCTCGAGCCGCGTCGGCTTTCTGAGCCGTCTCATCGGCCTCGGCCTCGGTGATCAGTCGCGCCACCGCGTCGCGGCGAAACTCGACGCTCGGATCGTTGAGCAACTGCGGGATCAAACGATCGTCGGCCGAGGTATCCACGCGGCACAGCCAATCGAAGGCCAGACGACGGGCGCGAGGTGAATGTTTGGTATCGAGTGCGAACTTCTCCAGGGCGGACTTGGGGAGATCGCCCCCTTGCCGTAGCTGCCGCTCGGCGATCGCATCGACCGATGCACGCAGCCAGTTGGCGGCCAGTGGGCTGGCGTCATCAAGCGCCGCCAGGATGCTGGGTATCGCCGTGGCGTCAGCCTTGGTCACTTGTTGCCACGCCTGGCGAGCGGCGGTGTTGCCGGCCCCCTCGTTGCCGACAGCCTTGAGCGTCGCGAGTTGCTCGTCGAGGCCTGCTTGGGCCGACTGTGAACAGATGACCATTCCCACAAAGACGACCATGGCGAACGCGAGGCGTAACATGGCAGGCACCTGGCGGGGCAGAAGTTGGCGGGCCGTTGCACGACGGACCGAACGAAACCGTGCGGCCGACGCATTCTAGACGGTCGTCACAACTTGGGAAGCTGAGAGTTGACTACGGGGCATTGATCCGCGTTCCGTTGAAATACGACCACCCACGCGAGGCAGTTCGCTGCAAAAGGGGTATCAGATACCGTCTTTAAGTCCTGCCCTGCCATTCTGGCAGCAGAGGTTGGGGCTCGGCGAAGTTGGACTGCCGGATCGTGCGGCCACGTCTGTGGACGGAATTCGGGGCCCTGACGCTAAGCCATTTCCAAAAAGCATCTTACGACGGACGCTGCGTTCTTGGCCCGGCAATTGCTTTTCGGGGGCTCGACTGCGCTACGGATACGCACAATTGGCAGCCCCCTGGTGGTCGACTCTGCCCGGCCGGGCTTCCTTTTTCATTTTGCCAGATTTCCCTGTTCGAGAAATTTCGGAGGCGAACAAGCGATGTCGACGGTTACCAAGAATAAAAAGACCCCGAGCAAGATCAAGCTGCAACCGCTGGGCGACCGCGTAGTGGTCGAACGTGAAGAGTCCGAGTCGAAGACGGCCGGAGGCATCGTGCTCCCCGATTCGGCCAAGGACAAGCCGGCCCGTGGCACGGTGGTGAGCGTCGGCGACGGCAAGCTGTTGGACGACGGCAGCCGCGGCAAGCTGCAGGTCAAGGTCGGCGATCGCGTGTTGTTCGTCTCGTACGCCGGCGACGAATTCAAGATCGGCGAGCAAGAACTGTTGCTGATGCGGGAAGACGACATTCTAGCCGTCATTGAGTAACTCAGACGGGGAGTAACGCAGGCGGGCTGGCGGTGATCGAGTTGGGCAGGCGTGATCGAAAACGGTCTGGCCGCGATCCCGGTGAACGACATAGCAGGGCAAACCGCCCGTCGATCGGACGTATGGATCCGGCAGGCGGCGGCCCGAGCATGACAAAAATTTCAGGTAAGCGGCCCGCGACGTCGGGCACTCGCTTTCACAATCGTTTAGGAGAATTCGACTGATGGCAAAGACCATTGCATTTGACCAGGAAGCGCGCGAGGCGATTCGCCGCGGCGTTTCGAAGCTGGCACGGGCCGTCAAGGTGACGCTCGGTCCGAAGGGTCGCAACGTGATTTTGCAGAAGAGCTTCGGCTCGCCGACCGTGACCAAAGACGGCGTCACCGTGGCCAAGGAAATCGACCTGGAAGACGTCTATGAAAACATGGGCGCCCGCATGGTCCGCGAAGTCGCATCGAAGACTAGCGACATCGCCGGCGACGGCACCACGACGGCCACCCTGTTGGCCGAGGCGATCTACAACGAAGGTTTGAAGGCCGTGGTCGCGGGCGTCAACCCGTTGCAGATGAAGCAAGGCATCGACAAGGCTGTCGAGGACATCACCGACAAGCTGAAGAAGATGTCGATCTCGATCAAGAGCAAGAAGGAAATGGCTCAGGTCGGCACCGTGGCCAGCAACAACGACACCGAAATCGGTGAGCTGTTGGCCGAAGCCATGGAAAAGGTCGGCAAGGACGGCGTGATCACGGTCGACGAAGGCAAGAGCTTGAAGACCGAGGTCGAGTGGGTCGAAGGCATGCAGTTCGACCGCGGCTACCTGTCGCCGTACTTCATCACCGACTCGACGAAGATGGAAGTCGTCCTGGAAGACGCCTACATCCTGGTCTACGAGAAGAAGATCGCGAACGTCAAGGAATTGGTCCCGGTGCTCGAGGCCGTGGTCAACGCCGGTCGCCCGCTGTTGATCGTTTCCGAGGACGTCGAGGGCGAGGCCCTGGCGACCTTGGTCATTAACAAGTTGCGTGGCACGTTCAAGTGCGCCGCGGTCAAGGCGCCTGGCTACGGCGATCGCCGCAAGGCCATGCTCGAAGATATCGCCATCCTGACCGGCGGCACCGCGGTGTTCGAAAGCTTGGGCATCAAGCTCGACAACATGCAGATCGGTGACCTGGGGCGGGCCAAGAAGGTCGTGATCGACAAGGATAACACCACGATCATCGAAGGGGCCGGCAAGGGCACGGAGATCAAGGCGCGCATCGACCAGATCCGCCGCGAAATCGAGAACTCGACCAGCGACTACGATCGCGAGAAGCTGGAAGAGCGCCTCGCGAAACTGGCCGGCGGCGTGGCCAAGGTCAACGTCGGCGCCGCGACCGAAAGCGAAATGAAGGAGAAGAAGGCCCGCGTCGAAGACGCGCTGCACGCCACGCGTGCCGCGGTCGAAGAGGGTATTCTCCCCGGTGGTGGCGTCGCGATTCTGCGGGCCTCGCACTCGGTGAAGCCCGAAGGTCTGACGCACGATCAGGAGGTGGGTTACAACATCATCCTGCGTGCGGCGCGTGCCCCGCTGACCACGATTGCCTCGAACGCCGGTCAAGACGGCGGCATCGTCTGCGAGCGCGTGCTGGAAGCCAAGGGGAACAACGGGTACAACGCCGCGACCGACGTCTACGAAGACCTGGTGAAGGCCGGCATCATCGACCCGACCAAGGTGACCCGCACGGCACTGCAGAACGCCGCGAGCGTCGCTACGCTGTTGCTGACGAGCGACGCCCTGATCGCCGACAAGCCGAAGGACGCCGGCAAGAAGGGTGGCGCCGGTCACGGCGGCGACTACGACATGTATTAATCGGCACGGCGAAGAAATTCTTCGCTGCGGTCGCAAAAATCAACCTCGCCTGGTTCCTGTCGCAAGACGGAATCCGGCGAGGTTTTTTTATGGGGCAGAGGTCCAGGACAACACAAGTAGTTTTGTTAACTACGAATAACTCGAATAAGAGCTTTGGCGCCACGTTGGACGACGAGGCTTCTGCTCCATTCGTATCATTCGTGATATTCGTGGTTTTTGATTCCTTAATCTCCGTGGTCGTCGAATTGCAAGCGACTCCGACGCGCCACGAACTAGCGGCAAATAAGGACAATCTTGAATAGAACGAATAACACGAAACGAACGAAACCATCAGCGGGTGGCCGCGCTAGTCATTCGGAGGTATGAATCTGGGACGCCGATGTTCGTCGGAGATCATCGGTAGACATGAAATCCGGGCGGATCGCGCTGCGACAAGCAGCCGGCAGCCGGCAGCCCTTTACCGGATCGGCCCGCTCCGGCATGATGATCCGGCCACCATGCGATCGATGTCGCACCGCCCAGGCGGTGCAATCGTCGCGAAACCGCCCCGAGCTGACGCATGACCGAAACCGCGACCACGACCGTTGCCAAGAAGCCCACCGCGGCATCGCGCGCCGCCGCGCCGTCGCATCCTGTCGTTGTGCTGCTGGTGGACGATCAGGTCATCGTCGGCGAATCGATCCGCCGTATGCTCGCGCCGGAAACCGATATCACATTCCATTACTGCTCGGATCCCACGCAAGCCATTGCGACCGCCAACGCCGTGCAACCGACCGTGATCCTGCAGGATCTGGTCATGCCGGACATCGACGGGCTGCAATTGGTGAAGTTTTTTCGCGCCAACAAGTCCACGCGCGATACGCCGATGATCGTCCTCTCCAGCAAAGAAGAGCCGACGATCAAGGCTCAGGCCTTTGCGTTGGGTGCCAACGATTATCTGGTGAAATTGCCTGATCGGATCGAGTTGCTGGCCCGCATTCGCTATCACTCGCGGGCGTACATTTCGCGGCTCGAACGCGACGAAGCCTTTCGTCAACTGGCCGAAAGCCAGCAGCAATTGGCCGAAGAAGTCGGTCAGGCCGCGCGCTATGTGCAGTCACTGCTGCCCGAGAAGCTGACGGGCGATATTGCGATCGATTATCTATTCGTGCCGTCGACGCAGCTCGGCGGAGACATGTTCGGCTACAACTGGATCGATGCCGAGCATTTTGCGATCTACCTGCTCGACGTCAGTGGTCACGGTGTCGGATCGTCGCTATTGGCCGTCTCGGCGATGAACATGCTATCGGGCCACTCGCTGGCCGAGACCGATTTCCGCGATCCGGGCCAGGTTCTGGAACGGCTGAACGACGTATTTCAGATGGAGAAGCAAAACGGCAAATACTTCACCATCTGGTATGGGGTGTTTGAACCGGCCACGCGTAAGCTCAAATTCAGCAACGCCGGGCATCCGCCCGCGCTCGTGTACACAGGACCGAGCGTCAACGAAGCCCCGGTGCAAACGCTCGAGGCTGATGGCCTGGCCATTGGCATGGTCGAAGGGATGCCGTACTCCACAAGCGAAGTGCAATTAGGGTCTTACGCCCGACTGTTGATTTACAGTGACGGGGCCTACGAGATCGAAAAGACCGACGGCGACATGTGGAAGCACTCGGAATTCGTTAAATTCGTGTCGGCGTTGCCAACGGATCACGGGCCGATCGCCGACCCGCTTTTGTCTCATGTCCGGCAGTTGGGGGATTCCGAGATTCTGGACGACGATTTTTCGGTCGTCGAAGCCCGATTGTAGACGCCGTTGCTCTCGCGGCAGATGATGCTGCGGGGGAACCGGTCGTAGGGGCTATTCGATTTGTGCCGCATGCCGGCGCTGGCCACGACGTGAACCGATTCCCAGGCGCCGCCGAATTTCTGCGCCGAACTCTAAGCGGCACTTACATTTGAAGGTCGCTTACGAGCGGAATCGGGCCAATTGCGGCTCGCACGGCAAGTGATTTTGACTACGGCCTTCCCAAGGTTTTTAACAAACGTCCCCGATAGGCGTACACCATGGCTCTCTTTCGTAACGCCACGATCCAACGCAGGCTTCGCGGCATTGTCGTCTTCAGTGCGCTGGGACTGGCCATCGTGCTGGCCGTTGCCCTGATCCTGTTGGCCAATTTCGGCGTCAACGGTCCGCTCTACGAGCGCTTGATGCTGCGCAAGACGGCGATGGCCGAGTTCGAGCCCTGCACGCTGTTTGTCATCGAGCCGTACTTGTCGCTGTTCGAAATCACGGCCAGCAGTGATCCCGATGAAACCAAAAAGCTGATCGCGGAATTTCATGCCTTGGAAGGAAAGTTCGAAGCCCGCAAGGCGTATTGGATGGAGGCGATGTACGAAGGGCCGACGAAGATCGCGCTGCGGACCGACGTGCTTCCCTCGGTCGAGCGCTTAATGAAGGTAGCGAATCGAGATTTCCTTCCCCTGGTCGAAGAAGGGAAGCACGATGCCGCCAACAAGGTTTTCAGCGAGCAAGTGCGACCGCTCTACGAAGAACACCGCGAAGCAATCGATCGCGCGGTGAAGATCGGGCATGACCGCACAATTTCCGAACAACAAGAGGCCGAGCAGAAGGTCCATTTCTGGCTGATCACGATGATCATCGTCAGCATCGTCTCGGTCGCGCTGGTGGCCTCGCTGGGCTGGGTCGTGGCGCGCGACGTAGTCGACGCGACGAAAGCCCTCGTCTCGCGCATTCACGAGATGGCCAGCGGAGCCAGCGACCTCACCGCTCGCATTCCCGTCGACTGTGGCAACGAGATGGGGCAACTGGGCTCGGGGATCAACGCCATGATCGGGAAGATTCATGCCGTGGTCGTGAAAGTGCGTGAATCGAGCCTGACGCTGTTGTCCACCGCGTCCGAGATCGCAGCCACGGCCAAGCAGCAGGAAAACACCGTTCAAGACCTAAGCAGCTCGACGACCGAAATCGCAGCGGCGGTCCGTCAGATTTCGGCCACCGGCAAGGAACTAGCCGGCACGATGAGCGAAGTCAGCCAGCGGGCACACCAGGCCGCCACGCTGGCGGGGTCGGGGCGCACGCGGTTGGCCGATATGGAATCGACAATGAGCCAATTGGTCGAATCGACGGCCTCGATTTCGACGAAGCTGGCCCTGATTCGCGAGAAGGCGGATAATATCAACGTCGTCGTCACCACAATTACGAAGGTGGCGGACCAAACCAACCTGCTCTCGATCAATGCTGCCATCGAGGCCGAGAAGGCAGGCGAATATGGTCGCGGCTTCCTGGTCGTGGCCCGCGAGATTCGCCGCCTGGCTGACCAGACTGCTGTGGCCACGCTCGATATCGAGAACATGGTCCGCCACATGCACGACGCGGTCTCGGCCGGCGTGATGCAGATGGACAAATTCAGCGAGGAAGTGCGGCACGGCATGGACCGGGTCGGCGAGATTAACAGCCAGATCGGCCAGATTATCGAAGAGGTCCGCACCGTCAGCGACCGCTTTCAATTGGTCAACGAGGGTGTACACAATCAATCGATCGGCGCCGAGCAGATTAACGAAGCCATGCTCACCGTGGCCAGCGGCACGAAGCAAACCGTGGCCTCGCTCGACGAGTTCAACACCGCCACGGCGCATTTGCGTGAAAGCGTGAAGACGCTGAATGAGGAGATCGCCCAGTTCAAAACCTAGGCGCGATTCGTCCGATGCTTGCCCTGACGTTTCAGATTGATAACAGCCGCGTAGCGCTCGACGTCCGCCAGATCAGCCTGGTCGTGCCGCGCGTGCCGCTCGAACGCGTCGCCGGCGCTCCGCCCTGGCTGGCGGGCGTGTTCGTCTACGCTCAAAACGTTGTTCCGGTGATCGACCTGCACCGCCTACTCGGTGCGGGAGATTGTCCCCAGCAACTCAGCAGCCGCATCATTCTTCTCCCTTGGCCGCAGGCGGGTGGAACAGAAGGCTCGCTGGGTCTGTTGGCCGCGCACGTTTCCGAAATTCACGAAATCACCCACTCCTCGGTCGAGCCAGCCGGCGCTGTTACGCGACCGGAGCTGGGCCCAGCCATTATCGACCGGGGTGAGATCACGCGTCTGCTCGACATCGACCGATTGTTAACTCCCTCGATCCGCGAGCAACTGGCCGGGGTGTGTACGGCATGAACCTTGATGCCATTACTGGTTTGCTGCGCAAGCGCATCGGGCTGGATCCCGAATCGCTCGGCCCCTCGGTCGTTCCGTCGGCCGTGGCTCTGCGGCAGCGCGCGCTAGGAATCGCAGAACTGTCGGATTATGCCGGTCGACTGCAAAACTCGGCGCAAGAGTTCGAAGCCCTGGTCAACGAGCTGGTCGTTTGCGAAACCTGGTTCTTCCGTGGCGGTGAGTTGTTCTCGTACCTCGCCGCGCGCATTAAGGACGCCGCCAGAAATCGTTCGCTCACTCGTCCATTCCGCGTCTTATGCGTCCCCTGTTGCACGGGCGAGGAACCCTATTCGCTTTCGATCGCGCTGACGGAATTGCAGGTGCCGCGCAAAGCCTGGCATATCGACGCCTGCGACATCAATGAAAGATTTCTGGCCCGCGCACGGAAGGGGCATTACACGGACTTTTCCTTTCGCCAGACCGAGCCGGACCTGCGCGAACGGTATTTTCACTCCGTGGATGGCGGCTGGGAACTCGACGAATCGATTCGTTCGACGGTTGACTTTCATTGCGCGAATCTGGTCGAGCCTGGTTTTCTGCACGGCGCCGCGCGCTACGATTTGATTTTCTGCCGCAACCTGTTTATCTACTTGCATGACGCAGCCCGGCAACAGGTGATCGGCGTCCTTGATCGGCTGCTCGCCAGCGACGGACTGATCGCGATGGGGCACGCCGAGCCACTGAGTTCGCTCGATCGTCGATTCCGCCATGTTGGCCCTGATGGTTGCTTCCTGTACGCGCGCGAGGGCGTATCCGCAGCAGACTCACCTGCTAAACCAGCTCTGGCGCCTTTACCTGCTGCAAACTATGCAACGCGCGAAGCAGTTGCCACAAAGTCTCCCGCATCGCGGCAGGACGCGGGACGCAGGGCGAAGGCTGCCGTCTCACCAAGGCCCGCTGCCAAGCGCACGACTCCAACCGTGCCGACCGAGATCGCCGGCGATCCGCTCACGACTGCCCGTCAGCACGCAGATGCCGGCCGTTTGGACGAAGCGTGGGCCGATTGCCAGGCGTTACTTACCAAGTCGGGGCCTACGGCCGACCTATTCACGCTCTTGGGAATCATCCAGCAAGCACGGCACGACAAAGGTGCCAAGCAATATTTCGAGAAGGCGTTGTACCTCGATCCCGATCACGGCGATTCGTTGCTGCACTTGATGCTTCTCTGCGAACAGCAGGGCGCTCACTCGCAGGCGGCCGCTTTGCGATCGCGCCTCGAACGAGCCACCCAGGGAGGTGACGCATGAGCGAATCTCTCTCGCAACTGGCAACGATCGACGATTGCTGGAACCGCATCGGTGTCTGCGGTGACCATAGTTGTCCCGAGTTGCCGCGCTTCGTGCATTGCCACAATTGTCCGGTCTTCGCCACGGCCAGCGACCGACTGTTGGCAGGGCCGGCGCCGCAGGGATATTTGGAAGAAGCCAGGGCTCGACTCGCCGCTCCGCCCGAGGCGGTCATTCCGGATGCCCACAGCGCGCTGGTTTTTCGCATTGGCGAGGAGTGGCTGGCATTGCCGGTCCAAGTGCTGGTCGAAGTCCACGCCGTGCGACCTGTGCATCGCATTCCCCATCGGGGCGGCCTGCTGGCAGGCCTGGTCAATATCCGTGGGGAGCTCGAAATGTGCGCCCGGCTTGGGCAGTTGCTCGCCATCTCGTCGAGCGAATCCGCGCTCATTAAATCGGCGCCCAACGGCGCGGCGCCTCAAGCGGCAGCGGTTTCGGCGACTGACACACCGGCAACAACCGCGCGGCTGCTGGTGGTGCATTTCGAATCCGAGCGCTGGGTATTCCCTGTCGACGAGGTCGACCAGGTGCATCGTTTCCATGCTGCGGACCTGACGAGCGTGCCGGCCACGGTCGGACGTTACGGCGGTCGCATGTCGCGTGGCATATTCGCGCAGGAGAATCGCACGATCGGCTTTCTCGACGTCGAGCGGTTGCGTCAGGCCCTGAAAACGAGGGCTATCGTATGAGCCAAGGGGGCGACTTTTCACTGTTCGAGCTCTTCCAGGAAGAAGCCCGCGCGCATGCGGCGGCGCTCAGCCAAGGCTTGCTCGAACTCGAAGCCGACGCGAGCAATCCGCGCCAAATCGAACCGCTGATGCGCGCCGCTCATTCGATCAAAGGGGCGGCGCGGATTGTCGGCATCGACCTGGCCGTGAAATTGGCCCACGTCATGGAAGATGTCTTTGTCGCGGCCCAGGAAGGGCAGATCACGATCATGCCCGCCGACATCGACCAGTTGCTGCGTGGCACCGACCTGTTGGCGGAATTGGGCACCGCGACCGAGGCAACGACCGGCGCCTGGCAGAGTGGTCACGCCGCGGAGATCGCACAGCTCGAGAAATTGCTCGGCCAGGTGGCCCGCGGCGAGAGTCCGGCCCCGGCCGTGTCTCCTGCTGCTGTTGCACCTTCGCCACCGACACCAGCGCCCGTCGAGAAAGTGCCGTCCGCGTCGCCGCCGCCGACGGACGCAATATCCGGATCGGTCGACAAAAAGGCGGCGGTTGCGGCACTGTCGGCGATCGCCATTCCGGCCGAGCCACTCGAGCCGGGCGAAGATTTCTCGATGTTCGACGTCTTCCGCGAAGAAGTTCGCAGCCATGCGCTCGTCACCCAACAAACGTTGATCGCGATTCTGACTGGCACGGCCGAAGCCAGTCAGTTCGAGATATTGGTCGACGCCGCGCATACGATTCGCGGTGCGGCAAGAATCGTCGACAACGACCTGGCGGTCGAGCTGGCCCACGCGCTTGAAGAGTTCTTTGCCCGTGTTCGTTCGGGCGGCATGGTACTCGAGGCTGCCGACGCCAAATCGTTAGCCGCGGCGCTCGATGTGCTAGCCGAACTTGTCGCGATCGACGCCGCGGCCCTCTCTGATTGGCAAACGCGTCGCGCGCCGGAAGTGGCGGCACTCACTCAGCAATTGCAAGCCGAAACGACGATCGTCGAAGCAGCGCCAGTGCCCGCGCAGCGGATGGTTGAACCGGTCGCCGGGACTACGGCCGTTCCACCAACGGTCGAGGCGTTGGAGCTTCGCGAGCCTGAGCCACCGGCCGGCGCTGCAGTCGCCGAGATCGCGCCGGCACCTCCCGACGCCAGCGTCGAGGCGGCTGCAGCCGTGGTGCGCGTTTCGGCGCAAAGCTTGAATCGTTTGATGGGATTGGCAGGCGAGTCGCTCGTGCAAGCGCGCTGGCTGCAACCGTTTTCGACGGCGCTTTTGAAGCTGAAAAAGCACCAGGATGATGTGTCGCTGCTGCTCGACAACCTTTCGCATGCCCTGCCGACCCGCGGCGCCGACGAGGATACGATCGGCTTAGTGAATCAGGCCCGCCTTGGCACGGCGCAATGCCGCAAGATGCTAGCCGAGCGCTTGGTGGCCTTCGACGATCACGCGGCGCAGGCCGAAGACCTCAATAGTCGGCTCTATCACGAAGTAATCGTCAGCCGCATGCGTCCGTTCGGCGATGGCGCGCACGGATTCCCGCGGCTGGTGCGTGACATGGCTCGGCAACTGGACAAGCAGGTTCGTTTGGAGATCGATGGGCTGGAAACCGACGTCGATCGCGACGTGCTCGAAAAGCTCGAAGCGCCGCTCACGCACCTGCTGCGCAACGCGGTCGATCATGGTATCGAAATGCCTGACGTCCGCCAGGCGGCAGGCAAGGCGCCCGGTGGTCTCATCAAGCTCGAAGTCAAGCATCGTGCCGGCATGCTCGCGATCACGATTACCGACGATGGACGGGGACTCGACGTCGAACGCATCCGTCGCAAGATCGTCGAGCGTGGGCTGACAACCGCTGAACTGACCGAATCGATGTCGCCGGCCGAAGTGCTGGAGTTCCTTTTTCTGCCGGGCTTTTCAACCGCCGACAAGGTTACAGAATATTCTGGCCGGGGCGTTGGGTTGGACGTTGTGCAACAGTCGGTTCGCCGCATTGGCGGCTCGGTCCGCGTCACAACGCGCCTGGGCCACGGCGCCACGTTTCACCTGCAATTGCCGATTACGCTCTCGGTATTGCGGGCCGTCATTGTGGAAATCGATGGCGAGCCGTACGCATTTCCGCACAATCGCATCGACCGTCTGCTGCAAATCAACGAGTCCGCGCTCAAGTCGCTCGAGAATCGGCAGTTCATCGTCGTTGACGGGCAGAATGTGGGCGTGTTGCTCGCCTCGCAAGCCTTAGGGCTTTCGAAGAAGCCGCTCGACAAGCGTGAAATGCTGGTGCTGCTGGTTAGTGACTCGACGGGGCAATACGGCCTGATCGTTGACGATTTCCGCGGCGAGCAGGATCTCGTCGTACGGCCGCTCGACGGCCGACTGGGCAAAGTGCCCAACATCAGCGCCGCGGCAATCCTGGATGATGGCGCGCCGGTTTTGATCGCCGACGTCGAGGATCTGATCCGTTCGCTGGACCGCCACATTCAGGGGGGCGCGCTCCAGCGACATACGCGCGCCGAAAATGCCACCGTTAGAAAAAAGCGAGTGCTGGTCGTCGATGATTCGATCACGGTGCGCGAAGTCGAACGGCAAATCCTGCGCAGCCACGGCTACGACGTGACGGTCGCCGTCGATGGCCAGGAAGGGTGGAACATGGTTCGCAGCGAGCCCTTCGACCTGGTGATCTCGGACGTCGATATGCCTCGCATGAACGGTTTGGAACTTGTACAAATGATTCGCGCCGACGCGTCGCTGGCCAATCTGCCGGTGATCATCGTCTCGTACAAGGAGCGGCCCGAGGATCGCATGCGCGGACTCGACGTGGGGGCCAACTATTACTTGACCAAAAGCAGTTTTCACGACCAGACATTCGTGCAGGCGGTCCGGGATTGCGTCGGCGAATCGGCCTAGACGCAATCCGAACGATAAGATGAAATCAGTCAATCGCGGCAAGGGCAACGCCGCGCACTTCGGTTCGAGTCCACATGCGTATCGCGATCGTTAACGATTTGGCTTTGGCGCGCGAGGTGTTGCGCCGCGCCGTGCTCTCGGTTCCTGGCTATTCGATTGCCTGGGTCGCCGAGAACGGCGCTGACGCCGTGGCTCAGGCGGCGCGCGACGTGCCTGACATTGTTCTGATGGACTTGATCATGCCCGTCATGGATGGCGTCGAAGCCACGCGGCAGATCATGGCGGGCTCGCCATGCCCGATCCTGCTGGTCACGTCGAGCGTCACGGGCAATCTGAACCAGGTGTACGCCGCGATGGGGCATGGCGGACTGGATGCGGTGAATACGCCGGTCTTTGGCCCGGGCGGCGAAGTGCGCGAAGCCGAGCCCATGCTCGCGCGGATCGCAAAGCTGGTGCGCAGCAAACAGATCAGCTCGCTGACGCCGGCTTCCGCAGACTCGGCCGTTGTTGCCGGCGGTTCCCGGCCTCCCCAGGTTGATACCGGCGCAGTACCGCCGCTGGTGATCCTGGGAGCTTCGACCGGTGGACCCGAGGCCGTTGCCCAGGTCCTTTCGGCTTTGCCGGCCGACCTACCGGCCGCCGTCGTGGTCGTACAGCACATTGGGTTCGATTTTGCCCCGGGGCTGGCGCATTGGTTGGCGACCCGGACCCGCATGTCGGTTACCGTCGCGCGTGCCGGCGAAGAGCCGAAGGTTGGCACCGTGGCGCTCGCCTCGACGAATGACCATCTGTTGCTGCGCTCGGACAAACGGTTTCATTATTCCTCTGAGCCTGGCGCATACCCGTACCGTCCGTCAGTGGACGTATTCTGCCAAAGCGCTGCGCGTCATTGGACCACTCCCGGCGTCGCAGCGCTGTTGACGGGCATGGGTAGCGACGGTGCCCGTGGCATTTTGCTGTTGAAGAAAGCCGGCTGGCTGACGTTGGCCCAAGACCAGGGAACGTCGGTCGTCTACGGCATGCCCAAGGCGGCCGTCGAGTTGCAGGCTGTCGAGCAGAGTCTTCCTTTGTCGAAGATTGGCCCGGAAATCCTGGGGCATGTTCTAGCCACAAACCGCCGCGCTGTCCGCTAAAACAACTGCCGCCAACGATCGCCGCTGTCGATGGAGCCCGTACGCATGCTCGCAGTATTGCGCGAAATTGATCGTCGCGATCGTGTGCTGTCGCGCTTGGGCTGGTTTCAGATCGCGCTATTGATCGCAATGCTCGCGGCGATGCCGTTTGATCCGCGCACGATCCTCGGCATCAATCCCTGGATCAAGCCAGCGAAGTTCGCGGCCTCGATCGCGATCTACGCGTGGACCTTGGCCTGGTTCCTGCCGCATCTGACGGGCCCCGCTTGGGCCAAGGCGCTCGTTCGCTGGGGTACGTGCGTCGCCATGACGGTCGAGATCGTGTGCATCGGTGGGCAATCGCTGCGCGGCACAACATCGCACTTTAACGATGCGACACCGCTCGACGGTGCAATCTTCAGCGTGATGGGGCTGATGATTTTGTTCAGCACCGGTTTGGATGCGCTACTGTTGGTGCTGTTTTTCCGGCGGAATGCGCCGCTTCCGCCGCCTTATTTGTGGGGCATTCGATTAGGGTTGGCAGGCGTCATCGCCGGGGGCGTTATCGGTGTGGGCATGGTGGCGCATCAAGGGCATTCGTACGGGGGCACTGACGGAGGGCCGGGCCTGCCGGTAGTGCATTGGAACGCCGTCGGCGGAGATCTTCGCCCGGCGCATGCGTTGGCATTGCATGCGCTGCAGATTCTGCCGCTTGTGGGATACTCAATCAGTCGCGGAAAGCTCGTGCGCACTTCGCCCCGGCAAGTCGCGGCCTTCGCCACGGTGGCACTGTTCTACGCGGCTCTGACGGGCGCCATACTTTGGCAAGCCTTGGCAGGGCATCCGCTGCTGCCGATTGGTAACGCGACGATTCAAGCACGCTAGATAAGAATGCTCGGCTTGATCGCACGCGATTGACGTACGTCGTGCGTGCTACGAGAGATCATTCAGGCAGATCGCGATTCGCTTGGCGATTTCGTCGGCCGGGAGATCGCGGATCAAGAATTGCTTCGTGCGCGATGTCTGGCCGGACAACAATTCGACCTGCGAGCGTGATAACGTCAGTGCTTCGCACAGCAGCTCGACGATCGCCTGATTGGCTTTGCCCTTGTCGGGCGGAGCCGTGACGCTGACTTTCAACATACCGCCATGCTCGCCCGTAATCGCGGCACGTCGCGCGCCCGGCTGTGCTCGCACCGGCAGGACGATCCCATGCGCGTGCGGGCGGAGCTCGATCATTCCGCCCCCTCGTACAATGCCGAGCCGACGCGGACGATCGTGGCCCCCTCGGCGATGGCGATCTCGTAATCGCCGCTCATGCCCATCGAAAGTTCGTCGAGCGAAATGGCTGTTGGTGCTGTGTCGCGAAGTTTGTCGCGCAACAAGCGAAGATGGCGAAAGTCCGTTTGCGCCGCCACGGGATCATCGGCGCGACCGGCCATCGCCATAAGTCCGCGCACCTGAATGTGCGCGAGCGTCGCCAACTGCGCCAGTGCATCAGGCAGTTCGGCCGCTCCGAAGCCATGCTTAGCCGGATCGGCCGAAATGTTCACTTCGATTAACACCGGCACGCGGCCGGTCGCTTGCGCCGCGGCAGCTTCGTCGAGCGCGCTGGCCAACCGCGGGCTGTCGCAGGAGTGCACCAGCGAAACCAGCGGTATGGTGCGCGCGACTTTGTTGCGCTGCATATGGCCGATCATGTGCCAGCGAATATCACGCCCGGCGAACGTCGCGGCTCGCTGCCATAGCTGTTGAGGCCGGCTTTCGCCAAGATCGCGGCAGCCCGCGTCCAGCAAGGCCGAAATCGCCTGCTCGTCGGCATATTTCGTCACGGCTACGAGCGTGATTTCGTCCGCCTGGCGACCTGCGCGGGCGGCCGCGACAGCGATCCGCTCGCGCACCTGGACGAGATTTTCAGAGATACGGAGAGCATCGGACATGCTTGGCGGCGGCGAGGGTTTACAGCGCGACGGGCACGCGCGCCCGAATCATATCAATCGGGAACGTCGGCAGCGCGCCAATTCTCGCGCTTATTCGATTTCGACCAAGGGCTCGATATCGCCGTCGGTTTTGAAGCGGGCAACCAGGAACTCCGAAACCAGGTTATGCCCCAGCAGCGTGCGGTTGCCGCGCTTGCCCAAAGATCGATAGAGCAGCCACTGCTCGTCGCGCACCTGCACCCGATACCCGACGGCCACATCCGGCGACAGTGTCTGCCGATCTTCGGCCACGGTCAGTTGTCGCCAGGTGGCGGGGCGGAAGATTCGCCGGCTGTTCAGATCGATGAACAGGGGAGCGTACAGACAGCGGGCGTCACGTCGCGCGGCACGCAATTCGAGCGTCTGTTCGAGCGTGCCCTCCAGCGCGCCGGCGCTTGGTTGGGCCTTCCACTCGGGCAGTGCCAACGGAAACGCCAGCCCCCGCGGCTTGCGGCCTACCAGATAGCCTTCGCGGGTCTCGGTCGAGGGATCGAAACTGACTTCCGCTCCCAGCGGCAACGCGCCACGATATTCCAGCGACGCCGCCTCGGTACCCAACACGGCATCCGCTAAAAACAAGAAGCCGTCTTCGCGGGCGAGCACAATTTGTCGCTGCACGCGAATGTTCTCCGGCAGCGCGATCTCGAGTTCGAGATAGTCGGCATCCTCGGTGCTCGTCCAGCAGACCTCGTCCCATTCGGCGTCGGCCTCGGGGACGAGCAACTCGCCGTTGCGGCGCACTTCGCATGTCCAGACGCCGGACCACAGAACGTCTCGCCCGCAAGCCAGCTCGATGCGAACCTCGGACCCGGCACGCGTCACCGTGACTCGTTCGCTGTTGCGCGACCAATTGGGACGCAATACCGTGACCCCGGCCGCCTCGTTATTCACGGCAGGCGGGGGCAAGGATTTCGCCGATACATTTCGCGGCAATTCTTGCCCACCGATCAATGATGTCGCCAGAATACGATCGGCCCTGTCGGCGCTTACGAAAGCGGCGGCGAGCAAGTCGCGCCCGGCACGACTGCCTTCGGTTTTCGAAAGCGCCAGGCCGCCATCGCGGCGCGACAGCCTGAGAACTTGCCGGGCAAAGTTCGCGTAACGATCTTGAGATTCTTGATTCCAGCCTGACTTTTTCAGTGATTGCGCCAGAATGCGCGACCGCGCCCACGTCGCCAGAAGCGCTGGCACCTCGTCCCATTGCCGGGCGGACGGCATGCCATCGGCGGCCACTGCCGTGCGCAGGGCCGTCGCCAGTTCCTGACCACCACGTCGGGCCAGTTCGCGTGCGGGTTTCAGTTCCGGCAGCACGTAAGCCAGCACCAGCGGCAATTCGGCGGCGAGCCACTGCCGCTCGAGTACGGACAATTCATTTCCGTGCGATGCCTCGTCGACGACCAGGAATAAGCGGTCAACCAATTGCCACCACTGGTCACCGGGGAGCAGCCCGGAGAGCGCCGGCAGGGCCCGTGCGAATGCGATGCATTCCAGGCCAAACGCGTTGCCGTTCAGACCAGCGGTCGTGCCGTGGCGACGGGCGGTTTCCGTCATCCAGGCGATAGCGACTTCAACCGCATTGGTGCCGAGCTTCCACGATTTGCCGTGTTCCAGTCGATCGAGCGCGGCGCAGAGTTCGCTGGTCGTCGGGACGCGCGATCCGGAGGTGACAGGTTCAGCGACCGGCATACCCCAGGCCAGCGAAATGCTCTTGCCGGGCAATAATGCCGCCACGGATTGCGAAACCGGTCGGCGTGCCAGGTGCGCGCTGAGGGCTTTCCAGCCTTCGCTCGCCGTGCCCCATTCCTCGGCCTGAGCGATGCGCCCCGGAGTTGAGCTGTGCCAGACAGGCTTGACCAAGACGGAATTACCACCGAGTTCATGACCGCGAAGCGATAGCACACTCCGCGAGGCAGCGCCGGCTGAATCGGAACTTTGAGAGCCGGCGCTTTGAGAGGTCATCGTTGCCATCAGTGGCTAAATCCTTTCTCCGTCAGGCGGCGCACCGCAATCGAGTCAGCAGCAGAGGCGAGTTACTGCACGCGTCGGGAAATCGATTTCCCGATCCAGCATACGCCCACGCAGCGACTCGCCGCGCAAAGAGTCAGTCGATTGGACGCACCGCTAGCACGGCAGTATCTTAACAGTGGTAGGCGGGAATTAAACCCGCCCGACAGGCAGTTTTTTTGCGAAAAGGCCGCACTGCGGGTGCGAGAAACCATGAGCCGCTTGAGAGTTGTCAGGAATCTGTGCAGCGCACTATTAGGTGTGGCTCTAATCGGGGCCTCGCACACGGCCCTGGGGCAAAAGACGCCCGCTCAAAAAGCGCCGGTTCCCAAGACGGTATCCGTGAAATCCGCGGAGACGCCTGCGGACATCGACCCACTCGCGGATCGCGACGATACCAAGGATCCGCCCGGCCTGAAGCGGCTGTCGCCCGACGGCAAAGTGTGGCTGGATGCCAAGAACAAACGGGTTGTGACGGTCGGAGAAGTCTGCTTGCGCGAAGGGCAGCTCGAAATGTTCGCCTGCCTAAAGGGAACCAAGGAACACGAGTCGATCCTGGCCGTGCCGACCAAGGCTTACGTCGTACACGCGGCACTCGTAGCTTTGGGGGCCGAGCCGGGCGCAGCGGCGCAGTTCGCGCCGAAGTATGTCGCCGCGCACGGGCCACGCGTGGATGTGACGCTGTTCTGGACCGACGAAAAGGGAAAGCGGCAACACGCCAACGCCCAGGACTGGATTCGCAACGTGAAAACCGGCAAGGCGATGACGGACTATTGGGTCTTCGGCGGCAGCGGCTTTTGGAAGGACGAAACCAGCGGCCAGCAATTCTACAAGGCTGAGGACGGCGATTTCATCTGTATCTCGAACTTCAACAGCGCCATGCTCGACTTGCCTGTCGAAAGTAGCCAATCGAACGAAGCCTTGTTGTTCGAGGCCATGACCGACAACATCCCTCCGACCGGCACCAAGGTGACACTGGTGCTAACGCCACGGTTGGAAGACAAGCCGAAAGCGAGCGGTCCTTCGTCGCGAAAGGTGGCGCCGGGGAAATAACGTGCATCGAGATTCTTAAACCAACTCCTCGATGACGGTCCCTTCGTTCAACAGTGGTTGCGGCCGGC
>DASYDW010000070.1 GCA_036499395.1 Pirellulales bacterium | reverse complement strand
AGAGCGCGACTTCGATCGTCGACTACTGCCGCCGATACCGGTCCGGCCTGCCGATATCCAGTTCGCCGGCTGAAAGTGCCGCCAACAGCCTGGTCAACGCTCGCATGAACAAGAAGCGTCAGATGCGCTGGTCGCCGATTGACGCTCATCGGGTTCTTCAAGTCCGAGTCGTGCGCTAATGCGACTGTCGCCTCATTCATGTCCGACACACTCTTTCTTCCACCAAACCGCCATCGCGAACGCGATCCGCTCAAGCTTGAACGGAGCCCGCGCAAGCCTGTTCGCACGAGAATTGGCCAGAGTGCACAAGCGGAAATCTTTTCTCAGCCAGCTCATTCACCCGTCGGTGGCTCATCTTTAATCCGAGGTCCAAGGAGGCGAATGTTGCTGAGGATGGCGGAGGGTTCCTGGCGGATCGTGAAGTCCGGCTCAACGAAGGAACCTTGGATGATGCCATCTTGGTCGATTACGAAAGTTGCCGGGATCGGTAGCATCCATTCGGTCGATCCGTGCCGATGGCCGAAGTCGTAACCTTGTCCCGAATAATGCGCCTTGGTTTCCTCGGGGACGCGAAACAGGACGCCGTAGGATATCGCCACGCCGTGATCGACGTCCGCGAGCATCGTCAGGTCGAGGTTCAACTGACGTTTCAATTGCCTCGGTAGGTCGCGGGTCTCAGGAGAGAGGACAACAAGATTGGCTTGTAGGCTATCAAATTCGTCCTTGACCGTTTGAAGTGCGCGGAGTTCCGCGTTGCAGAATGGGCACCAGCCACCACGATAGAAGCTAACGACGAGTGGGCCTTCGCTGCGGAGCTGCTCAGAGGAAACAAGTCGTCCATGCGCATCCGGTAGAAGAAAATCGGGCGCTATATCGCCAACCCGCAACGCGTGCGACGCGATGTCAGCCTGGCGAAGCCAGTTAACGAGATAGAGGTACGATTCTCGGTCGGCGTCGCTAAAACCGGCCATAAGGTCGTTGCGAACCTGATTCAGGGTCTTGGTCAAGCGTTCAGACATTACTTCGACAGTCATCAGCATACCGGGTATCTCAAGAATTGGCCAATATATGTGGTCATGCAGACATCCTGGTCGCTTCTGAGTGGCTTTGATGAAGGGACCAGTCACGCAGCCGCGCGACCTTGACGAAAGCATCGAGCGCGGGCGAATATCGGCGGCCCTGCACGGCAAGCAGCCGGACCTCGCGCCAGACCGGATCCCCCTCGATTGGAAGCGCCCTTAGAGATGGCAGCCGGGGCATATGCTCGGGCGCGAGGACTATTCCGAACCCTGCAGCTGCCAGATGCTGCAGGTGCAAGTCGCGGCAGCTGCTGTGAATGTGATTTGGCGGGGCGTCGGGAAAGCATAGACGCTGAAATTTCGGAGCTACATCGCAGTTTGAGCGATCCAGAATGATAGCTTCGCGAAGCGCTTCGATGCCGATTGCTGGAAGGCCTGCAAGCTCGTGCGACGCGGCAAGAACGGCCACATAACGCTCTTCAAACAGTGCCCAATCGTCGATCCGTTCTGGCTTTTCGTCGAGATCACCGACCAAGGCGACATTGACTTCGCCTTCTAGCAAAAGCTCGACAAGGCGGCTCGATGGTTCTTCTCGAAGCTCGACATGGAGGCCGGGGACGAATTTGCGAATTTCAGCGATCGGCTCCAGCACAAGCGAAGCGGAGATGGAAGGGGCGAGACCGATCGCTAACGGAGCCACGTCCCTTTGCTGAAACTCGCGCGCCCGGCGTCGGACGGCTTCCGTCGATGCAAGAGCACGCTCGAGCATGGGCAGCACCGCCTTCCCCAGGTCAGTGAGGTGAGTGAGTTGGCGTTCCCGGTAGATCAGCTGTCCACCGAGTTCCTGCTCAAGTCTCTGTACGCCCTTGGTCAGTGCCGGTTGTGTAACGCTACACATCTCTGCGGCGCGCGTGAAATTCAGCGTGTTTGCAAGAGCTAGAAAGTACCGAACCTGGTTGAGTTCCATCGTACGTTCACCGTTACCTATTTATGTCACTATTAAAGACGCGGGATGGCAATCCAGCATCACGCGGCGCAAGGGCGCCATATGCTTAAAGCCACGTTGCCACTGGTCGCGGTGCGATGAAACCCACGGCGGTCATCGATGGACGGACGGACACGCTTTCTGGAATCTGGAGCTAAAAAGTGCTGAGGGATCAGTGCGCCACGCGTGCGCGAATCTGCATAATGACCGGAAAAAGCTCGGCTGGGTCGCCGCGTCGCGTGTAGTCGGCGCTGATATCCGCGTACTCCACGATCCCATCTCTGCTTACTAAGAACCGAGCCGGCATCGTCAGTGTCCAGCTAGGCTCGCCATTGACGGCGGCAAGGTCCAGACCGGTTTCCATTTCCGTCGCGCGCAATTCCCTAGGCAGCTTCCAACGCACGCCAAACGCGCGAGCGACGCCCCCTCCGCGGTCGACGAGGCTGGAGAACGATAAGCCATTCATTCGCTCGGTTGCGCGGCTCTCATAGGCGGACTGTTGGGAAATCGCGACGATCGACACACCTGACGACCTGAGCCGCTGCGCTACAGCCTGGATCGCGCGCAAATCAAGATTGCAATACGGGCACCATCCCCCCCTGTAGAAGGCAATTAGCACTGGGCCATCGTTTAACAGGTCATGGGATGAAATCATTCTGCCATCGGGATCGATTAAGCGGAATCCTGGGGCCTGGTTTCCTGCTTGAATAGCTCTTTCAGCGATGCCTGCAGAAACCAGGTCGTCGATAGCTTCCTGACGGACGCGCCGGATATGCGAAGGGGTATTTTCATAGCACTTGCCCCTAAGTGCATCGAGTTCGTCCTGGAGTCGCATTGCGGTTATCCTCACCGGATTCGGCAGATTCATTGTCAAAATAGGGGCTGGCGGCACTGTCGAGCTAATTTTGCAACGCAAGTTTGACACATTCTCGCACGAAGCGGGGAAGATTCCATCCTGAGGAGACAATCTCCCGTCATGCCAGTTCCACGAGTTTATCTCAGCTTTGCGAGGTCGTTGTCCAAGGCCTTGCGCAGATACGAAACGGCGAAATCGATGAAGACACGTATTTTCAATGGCAACAGGGTTTGTCGCGCGTGAATAATATGTACCGGCGTTGGTTCGGGCTCAAAATCCTGGAGGACGAGCGAGAGCTTCCCCTCAGAGATTGGGTTGACGACCTGATATGAGAGGACGTTCGTAACGCCCACACCTGCAATGGCGGCGTCTATCGCTGCTTCGGCAGTATTGATCTTCAATCTGCACAGAGGACGGACACCTCGGGTTGGCCTGCCATCTCCGGGATTGAAAATCCAGGTCGACCCTGAGGCAAGCGCTGTGTAGGTGACACACATATGATTGGCCAGATCGTCCAACGTCTCAGGAGTTCCGTGAGCCAAAAAATAAGCAGGACTCCCACACACGACTCGGCGAATTTCACCAAGCTTGGTGGCCACGAGCGTACTGTCAGACAACATCCCCGTCCGTACAGCCAGATCGACGTTCTCATCGACCAAGTTAACTGTATGATCCGACAACGTTAAATTGACATTTATCTGGGGAAATCTCGCTAAGAACGCGGTCAGTACTGGTACCACATAAAGTCGACCGAAGACGACCGGCGCCGTGATCGAAAGACCTCCGCGTGGAACATTATGGGCGCCGGTGGCTTGGGACTCGGCTTCGCCGACATCATCGAGAATTCGTCTACAGGCTGCGAGGTAGGAAACTCCCGCCTCTGTCAACGCCAGCTTCCGGGTGGAGCGAACCAGGAGTTGGGTATTGAGATGAGCCTCGAGATCGGCGACCTTACGGCTGACCGTGGGAAGTGGCACATTCAGCTGCCGCCCCGCCGCGGAGAAACTCCCGGCCTCAACCGCAGCGATAAAATATTCCATTGCTTCCAAACGATCCATTTTCTCTCACTTTTCGAGAGGGCGACCGCTTCTTTAGCCTGTAATGGGGCTGTTCGGTAGAGGCTCTCGTCTTCCTGCGGCGATTGAGAGCCGTGAAGATGGAGAGTTCATCTGCTGCCGGACCACCATCAGCCCAGGGTCATCGTCGCGGAACTTGCCATCCGTTGGGGCATAACAGTCATCAGCATCCCTGGTTCAGTGCCCGACGGCAGGAAAAACGCTCAATCGGCATCGATGTTTGGAATCTGGAGTTCAGCCAGATCATTCTCATAACTGGCCAAAAGGCTGGCGGTGTGGTCGCGAATAGCGGCGTCTGTTCGCGTGCGAATATCCGCGCTGAGCCCGAGAATTTTCCCGACGGGGCAGAGGTTTGCGGCCTCCATCAACAATGCGCGCTGTTGCATATCCAGCTCGCCGCCAAGCACGAGAGTGCGCTCGAAAGAATCTCTTTCGCCGTGGGCGCCGTGTTGGAAGCTGACAGCAACTTCCACCCGCTCGAGCGGAAGATTCCGGCGCCGGGCCTGAAAGCGAACCGTCATCGCGGTGCATGCCGCGAGAGATGCGCCGAGAAGGTCGTAAGGATTAGGACCGGAAGATACGTGACCGACGCCATCTGGACCGCCGATCGGGAACTGAGACTCGTCAACATGGCCAACCAGCGCGCCATTGTTGAT
>DASYDW010000069.1 GCA_036499395.1 Pirellulales bacterium | reverse complement strand
ACAGCCAGTATCAGCGAGTGCGCGGCGACTGGCTGGTGCCTCTGCCCGCCGGGCTGAGCACGCGCCAGGCGATGATGATCGGCACCGCCGGCTTTACCGGCATGCTGTGCGTGAATGCGCTCGAAACGGCCGGCATCCGGCCGCAAAGCGGCCCGGTTCTGGTAACCGGCGCGGCAGGCGGCGTGGGCAGCGTGGCCGTCGCGATCCTGACGAGGCTCGGTTATCACGTCAGCGCGTTGACGGGTAATCCGGCCAAACACGACTACGTGAAGCGTCTCGGCGCGAAGGACGTGATCGACGGACCGGAGTGGAGCGAGCCGCCGCGTGCGCTCGAAGGCCAGCGCTGGGCCGCCGCGATCGACACGGTCGGCTCGAAGGTGCTGGCGCGCGTGCTGGCCGAGATGAACTACGGCGGCGTGGTTGCTGCATGCGGCCTCGCCGGTGGCGCCGATCTGCCGACCACCGTGATGCCGTTCATCCTGCGCGGCGTCAAACTGATCGGCGTGGACTCGGTGATGCTGCCGTCGAAAGACCGGATCAGCGCGTGGCAGCGGATCGTGCTGGACCTGCCGATGTCGATGCTCGATGGAATCACGTCGAAAACCGTCGCGCTGGCGGAAGTCGGCGACGCGGCGGCGGACATGCTCGCCGGAAAATTGCAGGGACGGGTGCTGGTCGATGTGAATTGAGCGCTGGTGATTGACCGCGTTGTTTCAGGAGCCGGGCTGTGACGAATGGCGATCGTCACAGCCCGGTTTTTTGCTTGCTTTCGGCAGCGCCCTGCAAGGCAAAGCAGCCGCGCTCATCGCAGTATCTGCTTTAAACAAACGCCATATTCACGCGTCAAATTCGTCTGACCTGAAGGGGTGTCACCCCCAACTTGACGGTCATATTCCCGCGTGCGAGCATCGCAGCGATCATATTGGCCTTCGACGAATTGCAGCCCTGCACGCGGCTTCGCAAAACCTGCAAGACGCAATCGCAAGCCGCCTCGAACGCGACAAGACGTCATCGACGACGCAACGCAAGGACCGAACTCTCCCTGTCACTTTTCGACGGAGGTCGCTCATGCTCTTTCATGCATCCATCCCGGCTCATCATCCGGAAAACGTCGCACGCGTCATTGCCGAACTATGGGGCGGATTCCACGCTCCATTCCCCGCCTTCCCCGATTCGTGGATGGCCGTCGCCGGCGACGACCGTGGTTCGATCATCGAGACTTATCCCAGCGATCGTGTGATTTTCCCCGGCAGCGGCCAGAATTCCTGCACGGTAGGGCCGAGCACGACGGCGCAATACACTGCGTTTCACCTGGCCATCGCGAGCAAACTGACTCCCGGCGAGGTATTGGCAATCGGCGAGCGCGAGGGCTGGCGCGCAGTCCGATGCACGCGCGGTCAGAACGCCTTCGACGTGATCGAGCTGTGGATCGACAACGTCATCATGATTGAAGTACTGACGGAAGAAATGCAGAAGCAGTACCTCGCCTTTGCCACGCCGGAAAACTTTCGCGCTTTCGCGGCTTCTGCTGCAGCGCAAGCGTGAGTGCGTCACGCCCGCGGGCTTGATAAAAGTGAATATGCGGTCATGATGTGCTCGCGCTTTGCGTGAGCACATCCCGTTACACGCGTTCGTTATCGACGCCGTATTCGCGGGCATCGCTCCAGTTTTTATCGCGCCGCTCGAAGCGACAATAGACTTTGACACGACACACACAAGTAAATCAAATGCTGAGCGAAGGTCGCGATTGCGCTCCGAAGAAATAAGGTTCGACACGAGCCCACTACCGGGGCGGGCGTTCGTTCGTAACCAAATCCTTGGCCTCGAAGGGGTTCGGGCGCAATGCAACAGCCAACCCGGTTAAGCCCTTCGCCGCTTCACCGGTATTCGTCAACCTCGATAGTTCCGCCCATCTTTTCCATCATTGTTCGAATGTCGTCGGGTACATCAGGCAGGCGATTCCCCGCCTCGTTGTCCCAGTAACAGAAAAACCGAATCTTTGCCTGTGCGCGTATTACCAATTCACGAAGGTCCGATCTTGGGAACGCTAGACGCTCAATCAGGTAGCGCAGGTGCGGTTCAAGCAGGTCGCTGCGAACCGCTGATTTGCTATCGACGCCCCAGACGCCTGTGCGCCTTGTCAAGATTCGCCCTTGACCGGTCGGGTCTGCAATCGGGTCGCCTTTGGCGATTGCCATGTCTGGGGCAACGTCAAAATATTTGGTCCAGAACTCAGGCAACACAGCGTCGCCCGTGATCGTGAATGAAGCGTGTGCAAGCTGACGAGAATTCATCTTGATTCCGTTATTCGTAATTGCCCATGTTGTCGATCACTTTCCCGTTGTAAGAAACGTCGCCATTGTCATGCCATATAACGTTGTCTGCCGGTCCCAAGCCATTGGCAGGCTTCATAACATGAATCATGTCACCAAACGTTTTCTGATCGTATCCAAGCATCCTGGCAGCATAGCCTGGGTTGTTCGTGCTGGCTGCCAACTCTTCCGCATCGCCGTCCGGCATATCCTCGCTGTAGTCGAACGGCTGGGCATTGCCGAACGGCGTCAACGTGTCGTCGCTCGCGTCCGCCAGTTGGTCACCGCCGTCATCTGTCGAAGCGGCATCGTCACCGGGCACGGCACCTGCAACGGATTCGGCCACGCCGAGCCAGTCGGAGCTACCGTCGTTGCCCGACTCAGCACGCAGGGCCGCAAGCTGCGCCGCCTGTGTGGTCGGGTTGTAAGGTCCTGACAGTACTGGCTCACCGTTGAACGAGGTGGTACCAGGCGGGAACAGATAGGCAGAGCGCGCCATACCGCCACCGCTCGACCCCGAGGAAGGCCAGCGCAGAGGAGCAGGGACAGGCCGGAACGTCCGTGCAGTCACGCGCCTGTCCCGGTCGACAATCGGGACCAGCTTTCCGTCCTTGACGCCCTGCCTGAGGATGCGCTCGATACTCGCGTTGTCGGTTGGCAGATTCCAGTGGGCGATATTCAGGAGGTCAGACAGAAAGCTCTGGATCTCCCGCAGAGCTGCGCCGCCCGTAATGCTGCGCAGGTCGTAGTTTGGCCGGAAGTGCTGGTCAAAGGTGCACTGGTCGTCCTCGATCTGGCGTTCCTGCTTCTTACGCTCGTCCCAGTTGGCGAAAGGGTCCCATCGTTCCCTGTCACTCCAGCCATGGTAGAAGTCGTTAGCGGGCACGAGATCGCACTGCCACGTGCCGATATCCAGCGGGACATGAAGACAGTTGTAGTTCATAGGCCAGGCCACCGTTTCTATTGCCAGTCGGGAGGCACATCCTAACGGCCACGACAACGTCGTGGCGCTGGCCAGAGGAAACTTAACCATTCCTGACAGTGGGACGTTTCCTGGAAAAATCCGCCCGCCTCTGCATCGTGCACGGAGGTGACGAGTCATTGTTTTGTGTCGGACTTTATTGTCGGTTCACAGCCGCTCGAAGGCTAGCCGTGTCCAGGTTACGCCGCTGTTCCGGTTGGCCTGCTGCACCGACGGCGTATGAAAACGGTGTACGAGTTGCAAACCGTGAAGGCTTGCGAGCTGGATCGTCTCTTCAGGCGTGACGTCGAACATCCGGCGGCCGCGCGGAATGGGCCCGTGTCGCAACGACATGATCAACACACCGCCGGCTCGCACAAGAGCACTCACGTTGGGCATCGCCCGGTTGCGTTGATCGGCGTCGAGGTGCATCCATACTGCTGTGAGCATGACCACATCGAATGTGTTGCCGGTGGCAAGCAGCGTGACGAGCTCAGGCAGGCTATCGTCGAGCCACTCGATCTGCGGCGAAGCGTGCAGATCGATGCCCGCAGCACGCAGCGCGTCGACGGGTTCGACAGCGACGACCGAGTGGCCCATCGCCGCGAACGCGGCAGCGTCGGTCCCGATTCCGGCGCCTAGGTCGAGAATCCTCGACGGGTCGTTCGGTATCAGATGCAGAACAGCTTGGTGATGCTCGGCAAACGAAATGCCCCGCCATTGCGCAACCAGAGCTTGCGCTTCTTCCGCGTAGCCTTCCGTGCCGCTGACCTTAACGGACATCACGAGTGGGAGCATGCGCATCCGCGACGCTCATCGCCGATCAAAGATGCGCGAGCACATTAACGAGCTTGCCGAACGGATCGCGCACATAAAAACGCCGCACGCCCCACGGTTCGTCGACCGGACCATACTCGACCGGAATGGCCGCCGACCTCACGCGTTCGAGTGCGGCGGCAAGATCATCCACTTCGATCGAAAGATCGGGCGTCGGCGTGCCCGATCCTCCTTGCGAAGCGAAACTGATTTGCACAGTCATCGTTTCGGCGGAACCGTAGGTGGCAATCCAGCCATGATCCATCAGCAGTTCGAGGCCGAATATCTGCTGGTAGAAACGCTTCGCGTCATCCACCGCCTGCGTGTCGATATTGGCAACGATTCTTTTGACTTTCATGGACTCCTCCGCAATCGTGTAGAAGGAACATCGCCGCACGGCACGCCGGCCCGATCTCACTCCGGTTGCGGCACGCGCACCCATCCTTCCATCAGCACCCGCGCGCTACGGCTCATGATGGCCTTCGTGACCGTCCACTCGCCATTCTTCTGGCTCGCTTGCGCGCCGACCCGCAATGTGCCGGACGGATGCCCGAAGCGCACCGCCTGACGTTCGCCGCCACCGGCCGCCAGATTCACCAGCGTGCCCGAAATCGCCGCCGCCGTCGCGATCGACACCGCCGCCGTGCCCATCATCGCGTGATGCAGCTTGCCCATC
>DASYDW010000067.1 GCA_036499395.1 Pirellulales bacterium | reverse complement strand
CACAGCGCGTCGGGGATGTGGTGAAACTTTGACGTCGATTGATCGCCCACAGGCACCTCCGTGCAAATCGAGAATGGTCTCCTCAACCTGCACTACGGATGCTTGCAGCCAAACGGTTCGGTACTCGGATAGGCTCTAAGGGCCGTGCATAATGCAAGTCGCTGATTCCAGAAGTTTTTCTCTGAAGCACTAGAAAGGCCTATGAGCATTTCGCCCTCTCCCATTTGGCGCGCATCAGATGGACCTGCGTTTCCGCCGTTGGTAAAGTCCCTGTGCGTGGATGTTTGTGTAGTGGGTGGCGGGATTGCCGGAGTGAGCGCTGCGTATTTCCTGAAGAGGGCTGGAAAAAAGGTTTGCTTGCTGGAGCGTGATCGCCTGGGCAGTGGGGATACGGGTAGGACGACCGCCCATCTGACGTGTGTCACCGACGTTCGCCTTTCTGAGCTCGTCCAGGCATTCGGACGGGAGTCCGCCACTCTAGTTTGGCGAGCTGGCACCACGGCTGTTAACGCCATCGAGCGCATCGTGGCAGAGCACGACATCGCTTGCGAGTTTCGGCGCGTTATTGGTTTCCTACATGCCGTCCTGTACGGTCATGACGACGAAACCAAATCATTGCGTGAAGAGGCCGAGCTGGCGCGGGAGCTCGGTTTTGATGTTGAGTTTGTCGACGATTCGCCGATCGTCAATAAACCTGGCATGGAAATTCGCGATCAGGCGAAGTTCAGGCCGCTAGAATATCTTTCCGCATTGGCATGCTTCGTTGACGGGAACGGCAGCTTCGTTCACGAGCACACTGAGGTGTCCGAAGTCGAAGACAAGCCATTGGCGGTCGTTGCCAACGGCTGTCAGGTTTCGTGCCAGGACATCGTAATGGCGACCGAGATTCCTCTGATGGGGAAGAGGGGTCTTCTGCGAGCGTCCCTCTTGCAGACAAGGCTGGCCGGTTATTCCTCGTATGTCGTAAGTGGGCGCCTTCCGACTGGTTCGCTACCTGAGATGAGCCTGTGGGATACGAGCGATCCTTACTATTACTTGCGCGTCGACAGAGAGAGGGACGGCAACCGTGTGATATTTGGAGGCAACGACCATAAGACCGGCCAGGTTGTCGATACGGAAGATTGCTACCACCGTTTGGCGAAGGCACTGTCCGAATTCCTGCCGGAAGTCGAGTTCGATCATCGCTGGTCAGGTCAGGTGATTGAGACCAATGACGGCTTACCGCTGATCGGAGAAGAATCGCCGCATCAGTTCGCCGCAACCGGATTCAACGGCAATGGAATGACTTTCGCGACCGTCGCCGGTATGGTCATTCGCGATGCCATTCTTAAAAAAGAGAATCCTTGGCAAGAGCTCTTTTCAGTTGATCGCAAGAAGATACGCGGCGGAACGTGGGACTATATCAAGGAGAACATCGATTTCCCCTACTATTTCGTAGCCGACCGCCTAAAGGTGACCAAGTCCCCGAATGCCGACGATATTGAGATAGGGCAGGGGAAGGTCCTCAAGATTGATGGCGCCAACGTCGCCTGCTCGGGCGATGCGACGGGTCGTTTGCACCGAGCCGTATGTACACATCTCGGGTGCCTTGTGAATTGGAACGATGCTGAACAAACCTGGGACTGTCCGTGCCATGGTTCGCGGTTCAAGGCATCGGGCGAAGTTTTGGCCGGCCCCGCTGAATCGCCGCTTGAGGCAATCCCGTGGCCAACAAAAACCACGTGATGCGCGATTTTGAGTTCCGCGCTTCAACGGCGCAGACGCGCCGTTCCAGCGTCCTGGTGTTGTTATTTGCGGGGCAGCGTAGTGGCGAGGTATTCTTTATCCGTGAAAAGTAGCCACCCGCCAATTATGGCCGGACGGCGAGTCCCGACTAAATCATCTGGAGATGGATTGATGGCTGAAGGCACGATCAAAAAGGTAATGGACAAGGGTTTTGGTTTTATTAGCCTGGGGGGAGGAAAAGACCTTTTCTTCCATTCTTCGGCGCTGCAGGGCGTCGAGTTTGAAGATTTACGCGAGGGACAGAAGGTGTCGTTCACGGAGGGCCGCGGGCCGAAGGGGCCATGTGCCGAAAACGTCAAGCTGGTATAGGTGCTCGGAATCGTCAGTTTGATAAGTGAGGACAAGAAGCCGGTGAGCACTTACGGCCGTACTGGAGTTTTCGACGAGAGTTCGATGCGCGAGGATCAACGCAGGCTTGATCAATGCGGTCGTTGATTCGCGTTGCGGTTTCTAGTGGTAGTCGCGGGCATGCGGAAATTTCTTGCGTATGCGGCGCAACAAGCCGAGTGTGCGCCGTGCTCTCGTTCTTCCGATTCCATGGGCCGTCAAATGGCTGAGTGGTAGATTCGAAATCGCTTGTAGGGAACGGCGTCAGCCTTCTGAATGGGTCGGTTGATTAATGCATTGTCTTCCAAGGTCCATCCTAATTCGGCTCCGATATAGCCGAGCCGCTGCCCAATGTCACGGGTTCGCAAAATTAATAGCTCGGTGACGCCTCTTCCTCGATACTCGGGAAGGACTCCCAGCACCAACACCCTGCCGGCGCGAATACGTCGCATATTCCGCCACAGGCGGAACAGACCGATCGGCAAACCAAATGTGGTTAATCGCCCATTCAAGGGACGTGTGGCCTCGTTGAAGTCAGGAATCGTAATTGCGAGTCCTGCCGGTCTTCCGTCGACCTCGGCCATAAGCATCAATTGCGGCTCTGCCGTTTTATTACGGAATGTCGAATTGGAATGGACGCGCAGGGGGCGGCACGAAGCGATTTTCCATTGGTGCCTGCCATAATCGCGGGACCGCATTGCTCGGCTCGTACGCGATCGGGGCATAGTTGATGGCGAGGCCCAGGGTGACCGCTACGCTCGAAAGCAGTAGACCAACGCAGGCTGAACGCAATTCGTTGTGGTACCCCGCCCATCCCATCCCGATGCCTGCGATGCCGCAGATCACGCCGCAGGCTCCGATTGTCGTGCCAAGAATCGGTAAGAAGAACAGTGCTAGGCCGATCATTCCGAGAACGATCGAGGTAATCCCGACCGCCACTTGAGGCACCTTCCTGTTCGCAGCGCTGGCCATAAGACTTTCCTTCGCATTCGGCGTTTAATGCCCGGGCATGGACGTAATTAAGCCTCGCGTGGCGTAATCGCAGAAAATCAGGCCGAACAGCAGCACGAGCCAAAAGAGGGCGACAACGATCACGATCCACGTCAACCGCGGACTGCTGATGACATGCATGAAGACTAGCGCCACCAACGACGCCTTGACCAGCCCAATCGTCAGGCCGGCCGCAATGTGTGCCCCGCCACTCAGCGGAAGGAACGATACGCTGACCGTCAGCACGGTCAGCGCTAGCAGAACCAGCAGCACGGTCGCATACACGCCGACGGATAGCACGCGAGCGGACATTTGGGCATTTCCTCACAATTTCCAACGTTCCAGAGAATGTGTGCCGAGCAGATAGAGCATCGGCAACAGAAAGATCCACACGATATCGACGAAATGCCAGTACAGCGCCGTGACCTCGACCGGAGAATAATACTCGGGCGAAAAACGACCGCGCGCGGCTAGCAGCATCATGACCAGTACTGCACAAATGCCGATCGTGACGTGCAACGCGTGAAACAAGGTCATGATCCAATAAAAGGTGAGAAACAGCTTCACCTGTGGAACCTGATCCGCCGCCAGACCGAACTCGGCGGTCCACTCCTGCGGGTCAAACTTCCAGTCGGGAATCAGGCTTTCTCGATAATCGAGGTAGTACTCGATGCCCTTGAAGACGAGAAACAGAAGTCCCAGCGCAGCCGTCAATCCCAGGCATCTCACCACAGGTTTACGCCGGCCGAGCTGCGCGTAGCGAACGGCCATGACAATCGTGAAGCTGCTGACGAGCAGAACTAACGTGTTAATGCAGCCGATTTGCCAATTGAGTCTCTCGCTAGTCCGCTCAAACGCCTCGCCGTACCAATATCGGTACACGCTTAAGGCGACGAACAGGGTGCCGAAGAACATTACCTCGGTGGCCAGGAACACCCACATGCCAGTCGTGGCGGCATGATGTTGCTGCTCGAGGTCCGCATACTGCTCTCCGAGCAATGCGTGGGGACGCACCGCCGGCTCGAGCGTGGCCGTCGTCGTTTCGCCGACGCGATCCATGTCAGACCTCATTTTGCGCCTTCTCCAGGTGGTACTCGTACGGATCGCGCACCACGACGGGGGTCACGTCGAAATTATCCTGCGGCGGCGGGGACGGCGTCTGCCATTCCAGTCCCGTGGCATGCCAGGGATTGGGACCTGCTCGGCGCCCGTACCACAATGACCACAGCAGGTAGCACAACGGCAGGACATAGCCCACCGACAGGATCGAGGCGCCCGCCGTGGACAGGACGTTCCACACCTGGAACTCGGGTACGTACCGATGATAGCGGCGCGGCATGCCGTTATAGCCAACGACAAACTGCGGCAAGAACGTCAGAAAGAAGCCCACGAAGATGATCAGCGCGCTCAGCCGCGACCACCATTGCGAATACATGCGGCCGGTCATTTTTGGCCACCAATAGTGCAGTCCGGCCATGTAAGCCATTACCATCCCGCCCACCATGATGAAATGAAAATGCGCGATGACGAAGTACGTGTCGTGTACGTGCATGTCGATGCCCAGCGTGGCCAGGAACAAACCTGTCAGGCCTCCGACCGTGAACAACGCCACGAAACCCAGCGCGAAGAGCATCGGCGTTTCGAAGACGATCGAACCGCGATAGAGCGTGGCCGTCCAATTGAAGACTTTGATCGCCGAGGGCACCGCGACCAGGAAGCTCAAACTGGAAAACACCAGCGCCGAATAAAGCGAGATACCCGCTACGAACATGTGATGCGCCCACACCAAAAAGCCGAACGCCGCGATGCTCAAGCTGGAATACGCCACGAACGTATAGCCGAACAATCGCTTGCGGGCAAAGCACGGGATGACTTCGCTCACAATACCCATGCCTGGCAGAATCATGATGTACACCGCCGGGTGTGAATAGAACCAGAACAAGTGTTGAAAGAGCAACGGGTCGCCCCCCAGCGCCGGGTCGAAGATGCCGACCTGCGCCACACGCTCGACCACGACCAGCAGCAGGGCCATCGCCAGCACCGGAACGGCCAGCAAAAAAATCAGACTCGTGGCATACAGTGTCCAGACAAAGATCGGCAGCCGGAACCAGGTCATTCCCGGCGCGCGTAGCCAATGCACCGTCACGACGAAATTCAGACCGGTCAGCATCGAGGAAAATCCGGCGATGACCACGCCGATCATCGTCGGCACGACGTTGTAATGCGACGATTGCGTGCTGTAGGGAGTGTAAAACGTCCAGCCGGTGTCCAGGCCGCCGCCAATCATGGCATACAACGTCCACATCGCGCCGAGCGTGAACAGATACCAACTCAGCAAATTCAATCGGGGAAACGCCAGATCTTTGGCGCCAATCATCATCGGTAGCACAAAGTTTCCCAGGGCCGACGGGACGACGGGCACCAGGAAGAAGAACACCATGATCACGCCGTGCAGCGTGAACAATCGGTTGTAGGTGTCCGCTTCGACCAGCCCCCCTTCGGGCGTCAGCAAGTTAAGCCGCGCGATGGCAATCGCAAACCCACCAATGAAGAACATCACCGTCACCGACACCAGGAACATCAGCCCGATCCGCTTATGATCCTTGGTCAACAGCCAGGACAGCAAGCCACGGCTGACGTTCAAATAGGTCTCTGGTCGTCGTGGCGGCTGCGGCGCGACCACGATGCGCCGCGTGGTGGTGGTGCTCATGGCTCTCGATCCTCCGCGCCTGGCAAATCCCGGACGGCTTCGTTTTGCGCCTCGATGCGAACGGGCGGCGGGAATGTCTCCACGCGGGAAGGCGTGCCGCCGGTCTTGAGCGACCCGATGAACGCCACCAGGGCGTTCACCTCTTCTTCGTTCAACAGCCCGGCGAACGTCGGCATGATGTTCTGATAACCTGCCACGATTTTCGCGCCGGGGTGCAATATCGATTCGCGCAGGTATTGCTCGCCGGCGGTTACCGTCACGCCAGAGGTCAATTGCACAGGTCGATTCGCCAGGCTTTCAAGGTCGGGAGCCCGGGCGTTTTCGTCGGCGCTATGGCAACTGACGCAGCGATGCTTGAGAAAGACTTTTCGTCCCTGTAATGCCAACGAACCTTCGGCGCTCGAGGCCAGCCATTGTTGGTATTCAGCCGGCCGCATCGCGATCACCTGCCCGATCATCGTGGCGTGCGACGTCCCGCAGTATTGCGAGCAAAACAGATGGTAGGTGCCCGGCTGCGTGGCCTCGAACCACGTCGACGTATACCGATCGGGCAGGACGTCCATGTGCAAGCGAAACGCCGGCACAAAGAAGCTATGGATCACATCCTCGGATGTCAGCAGCAATTTGACGGGCCGCCCAACCGGCACGTGCAGCGTGTTGATCTCGCGCTGTCCTTCGGAATGCTGCACTTTCCACATCCACTGTTTGGCCACGACGTAGATCGGCGCCGCGTCGTCGGGCGCGTAGTAGGCCCGGACGTAGACCTCGGCCCCCCATAGAAACATCACGGCGAAGACGCCCAGCGGCGCGATCGTCCAGGCCCATTCCAGCAGCAGATTCGACTCCGTCGCCGGCGGTGATCCGATTTCCCCCGCCCGGCGGCGATAGCGAATCGAGAAGAAAACCAATAACACCGCGACAAGCAGCCCCATCGCGCCACACACCGCGGTGAGGAATAACAACAGGCGATCAACATGCTCGGCAGTGACCGAGGCTTGCGGGGGGAAAATTGCGATGTCGGTATTCATCGCCCCCCCTCTAGGCCCGTGGCTCCGTGAGTACGAAAGGCTGCCGCGCACGATTCCTCCTGCTCCGATGAAGCGATCGGCTCGCCATCGCCCACCGCGCGCGGCTGCTGGCGAGGCGTCCGTTTCCAAAGAAAGCACAGCAGACCACTCAGCCCGAGCATCGTCAGCACGCCGCCCAAGCGGACCATCGCCATGATCGTCGCGCCGTATTTGCCCTCGTTGGGATCGTAATGAAAGCACAGCAGCAGAATCTGATCGATCGGCGATCCGATCTTGTTCTGCGAAGCCTCGACGAGCCCCAGGCGCAGATCGCGCGGCGAGAACTTGACGTCGTAAAAGTAACGCGAGATTCTCCCCTGCGGCGTGAGGACGACGATCCCGCTGGCATGAGCAAACTCGTCGCGCAGCGGGTCGTACTTATAACGAAATCCAACGGCCTGCGTGATCTCATCGATCGTGGCCTGAGAAGCCGTCAGGAAGTGCCAGCCCGCGCCGTCCGGCGCACGACCATAACGATCGACGTAAGTCCGTTTTTTCTCGGCGGCCAGTTGCGGTGTCTCGCGCGCGTCGATGCTGACCGTAACGACTTCGAACTCTTTACCGGCGTCAAACGACACGTCGATCAGCCCTCGCACCAGGCCGTTGAGCACCAGCGTGCAGAGCATCGGGCAGCGATAGTAGGCCAGCACCAGAATGACGGGCTTGCCGTGAAAGTAATCGCCCAGCTGCACAGGATTGCCCGACTCGTCAACAAGCGGCAAATCGAGTGGAACCGGCTGGTCGAGCTTTTGATCGAATCCCACGTCGCGCACGGCGCGGGGGAGCGCCGATTCAGCGCGCAGCTTTGCGATCGGCAAAGCGGCCAGCACAAGCACCAGGCAAAGAATCGTGTGCATCATGGCGCGGCCTCACGAAATAGACGGCCGGAATTCGATTCTCCCGCGGTGATTAAGCCGCGATCCTTTCCGGGGCTCGTGCGCGCGGTGCGAACCGACAATTTGTCAACGACCAGCTCCATAGCTCGTTCGATCGGTATGTGGACAAACCCATCCTCGGCCGTGCGACCCAACGTCGAGAGCAACTGTTCGGCCGAGGCCGGCTGCTGGGTGTCCGTGGCGGTATCGTGCGCAGCGAGGCGGTCGATCTGCTCCAGCCGTGGCGCGTTCGGAAGGGCCGATTCCGAGCGCACGGCCAGCGGAAAGCGCGAAACGTTTTCCTCGCTCAACGTCTGCTGCCTGCCTGCAAACAGCGTCCAGACGACGTAGAAGTCGAGCGCGCCACAGATCAATCCGACGATGACCACGATCATTACGCCGGGAAACTTGACATCGCGGCGTTCGTATTGAACGTCCGGATGCGACTGGTGCTGCTCGGCCGATTCATCCCCCGTCGCAGCCGCGGTAGGCGCGGCGGCGCCCGCGGGAATTTCCTGCGCCGGGAGCACGCGATCGTCTCGTTTACGCCGTTTTTTAGCCATGCGAGAAGAGCTCCTCCCAGGCCGCTTCGTGCTCGTCGGAAGCGCGCAGCCGCGCGGCCGAGGACTCGTTGGCATCGTGCAAGGGAAGGGGTGACCAGGTTTCGATCCCGACCAACAGCCAGGCGCTCCACAGCCCGCCAATTCCAATCGGCACCACAAGTTCCATCCACCGCTGGCCGAATCCGGAAGCGGCAAAAGGAGGCGTTACGAGATAGTCGTCGAAGACTAACTGCGTGACCAGAATCCAGGCGGCGAGCAGGCTCATACGACGCAGGTCTTGCTTCACTATGCGCCACAACAGCAGCAAAAACGGAATTGCAAAACTAAAACAGACCATCAGTAGCGTCGCCGCCTGCCAACCTCGGCCGAGCCGGGGGACATACCAAATGACATCGACCGGCAGGTTGGCGATCCAGATCAACATGTACTGAAACCAGCACAGGTAGGCCCACACGATGAGGAAGGCCAGCAACAGATTTCCCAGGTCGGTGAGCGCCTTCGCCGAAATCTTCTCCGTGATCGCTGGCTGCCGACTCAGCGCCGCGAGCATGAAGATCGCGAACGCCTGCGCCGAAAGTATTTGCCCCGACACGGCCAGGGGGCCGAATATCGTGGAATGAAACGCCGGCTGCAGCGACATGACCCAATCGATCGCCGCGAAATGCATCGTAATACCGAATGCGACCAGGCCCGGCCCACTCAGATTCTCGCAGCGCCGCGCATAACGCGCGTCCCCGGTACGATCTTCGGCCCTCGACCAGCCGCGCAGGCACCACGCCAAGAGCAGCCACAGCACAAAGAAACCGGCGGCACGCACCGCAAAGAGCGGAACGCTCAAGTAGCGCTGCTGGAAGCGGACCAGTTCGTTGCTCGCGACAACATCGGCCTGCGCAAACGGATAAAGATAATGCGCGCCAAGCGCCAGCGGGACGAATCCAACGGCCACCAGCGGCATCGTGCCGACGGCGCGCTCCAGGGTCTTGCGAATCAAAAATCCCCAGGCGCCCCCGGTAAGGTGGTAGATCATCAACAGGGCCAGCGACCCCATCGCCAGCCCGAAGAAGAACAGCCAGCCGACCAGGTAGGCGCGAAAGAACTGCGCGGGATCAGACAAGCCACCGACGACCGCAATCACCATCGCCATGGCACCGATGACGAGCGCCACACGACGGTAGCCGGCCAGTCGACCCAATGCGTCAGGACGCAGCAGATTCATGGTGCCCCTCCGACCGTGGCCACTTGCGCGCCGGCGTCGAGTTGCCGGCGCAAGTCTTCGGGCAGGTTGTCGAGCGGGAAATGCTGGCTCAACTGCAGCGCGCGAACATACGACACGATGGCCCAACGATCGCGCGGTGGAATCTGCCCGGCGTAGGACGGCATCGAGCCGTAGCCCTCGGCCACGACGCGATACAAATAGCCGACCGGAGCCTCGCGGAGCCGATCGATGTGATAGGAGGGCGGACGCGTATAGCCGCGCTGGACAATCTTTCCCTGTCCCGTGCCGGCGGCATCATGGCAAACGACGCAGTAGATCATGTATCGGTTCCGCCCATGCTCGACCAATTCACGCGTGACGGAGAACGGGAATTCGTCGACCGTGTCGGCGAACTGCGCCGCTTCGACCTTCAGCAGTGACGGCGCCGTCGCGTCGGTCGCAACGTTCGGCGCCGTTGTCGATCGAGTGTCCGGTTCCTCGGGTAGCGCACGACGGCCGAAATAAAGCGCGACATCCGTGCGTAAGTGCCCCCGGGCTACCGTTCCTGCCACGGGTCGGCGCGAAGAGGTGCCGTCAGCGAAGAAACTGCTCGGCTCGTCGGGTCTGAAGCTCGGCTGATCCGCCATCTTCTGTTGGCATCCCACGCTGGTCAGAGCCACGACGAGGAACATCGCAGGCCAGGGCGAGTAATCGCCTGCATCAGGGCGCGGCAGTTTAAAATCAGCATGCATACGTCGGCGGATCCTTCAGCTCAGCGGGACAGGCTCGCCAATCACGGGGGCCGCGGGCCGCGCCGCGTCGTCCACCGGTTCCGGCTCGGTCAGGATTTCCAGCGGAACTTCGGTCACTTCGCCCGTGGGCGATAGCCCGAGCAAGAACTGCCCTGTCCGTTCGCGATCAAACTGGGGGTCAGTGGCCTCGATGCACAGGAAGAAACGATCCTGGCTGGCGCGGGCGAAGCCGGGCACGTTGAACACCGGGTGATGAAGCCGCGGCAGACCGTTCAGCAGCAGCATCGACAGCACCGCCGCAAATGACGCCACCAGCACCAATACCTCGAACGTGATCGGTACATACGCCGGCCAACTGTTCAGCGGCCGCCCGCCGACATTCAGCGGGTAATCGACGCTTGATGTGTAGTACTGCATGAAGAAGCCGACCATGGCCCCTGTTACCCCGCCCAAGAAAACGATCGACGGAATTCGGCTGCGCTTCATGCCCAGCGCGGTTGCCAGCCCTGCGACGCAATACGGCGTGTACGCGTCCATGTCGCGATAGCCGGCTTCCCAACTGGCGCGCGTGGCGGCGAGAATCTCTTCGGGCGTGGCAAATTCCGCCATTAGGCCGTGCAGTGAGGAGTCGGCGTTCATCGTCCCTCCTCGTGTCCCTGCGACCCGGGCAACAGCGCGCGCATTTCGGACATCGAGATCAGCGGCAAGAGTCTGGCGAAGAGCAGGAAGGCCGTGAGGAACAGCCCGATCGATCCGAAGAAAGTCAGAAAGTCATAGATCGTGGGCTGAAACATGCCCCATGAAGAAGGCAAGTAATCGCGGTGCAGTGTCGTTGTGATGATGACATAGCGCTCGAGCCACATGCCGATGAGCACCCCGAGAGAGACCAAACACAGCACAAACTGGTTGCGGCGCAACGGCGGGATCCAAAACAGTTGCGGCACCACGGTGTTGCATAAAAAGACAGTCCACGCCAGCGTCGCGTATTGGCCGAACGCGCTTAAGCGATTCCAGTAGACGTATCGCTCGGCGGTCTCGTGTCCGAACCAGGATAGGAACTGCTCGCTGAGATATCCGTACGATGTAAGCAGGCTCGTGGCCAGCACGATCTTGGCCATCACCTCCAAGTGACTAATCGTGATGAAGTCTTGCAACCCATAGATGTGCCGGATCGGCACGCACAGCAGCAGCACCATCGCGAAACCGGAAAAGATCGCACCGGCGACGAAGTACGGCGGAAACACGGTCTCGTGCCAGCCAGGCATTATCGAAGCCGCAAAGTCGGAACTCACCACCGAGTGCACCGAAACGACCAGCGGCGTCGCCAGCCCCGCCAATAGCAAGTAGGTCGTCTCGTAGCGCTGCCAGTGCCGGGCCGAGTTCCGCCACCCCAACGCCAGTAAACCGTAGATAACCTGGCCGCGACGACTGGTCGCGCGGTCGCGCAGCGTCGCCAGATCCGGAAGCATTCCCATGTACCAGAACACTAGCGACACCGAGAAATAGGTGCTGACCGCGAATACGTCCCAAATCAGCGGGCTGCGGAATTGCGGCCACAGTCGCATCGTATTCGGATAGGGCAGCAGCCAATAGAAAAACCACGGGCGCCCCATGTGCAACAGGGGGAACATGCCCGCACACATGACAGCGAAGATTGTCATGGCCTCGGCAATGCGATTGATCGAGGTCCGCCAGCGCTGATGCAGCAACAGCAAGATCGCCGAGATCAGCGTCCCGGCGTGCCCGATGCCGATCCACCACACGAAGTCCGTGATGGCAAAACCCCAGGCCACGGGAATGTCGAGCCCCCAAATTCCGACCCCCATCATGAGCAAATAGCCGACGACGGCCAGAAACACCAGCAGCAGCGCGTTACTCGACGCGAAAGCCGCTAACCAGCCCAAGCCCGTGGGTCGCTCGAGCACGATGCCGCTAATCGTCGCCGTGACGGACTGACAATCGTGGCCGCGCGGCACATAGTCGGGGTGCTGCAGCGACGCTGCCGTCTCCAGCACCTCGGCGGGCCGCGCGGCGTTTGCCATGTCAGACTCCTTCGAGATCGGGATGTGGGTTGCGCAGCGCGGCCAGGTACGTCGTCCGCGGCACGGTGTTCAGGTCTTCCAGCAGCGCATACTGGAGCGGCGACTCTTTCGACCCCTTCACGACACTCGCCGCGTCATTGATGTCGCCGAATACGATGGCCTGCGTCGGGCAGGCCGCCTGGCAAGCGGTCAGCACCTCGCCGTCGACGATCGATCGCTGTTCGACGTCAGCGTCGATTTCCGCCCGGCGAATCCTCTGCACGCAGTACGTACACTTCTCCATCACGCCGCGCGAGCGAACCGTGACCTCGGGGTTGTATTGCAATCGCAATGTCTCGGTCTGGAAATCGGCGTAGGCCAGGAAATTGAAACGTCGGACTTTATACGGGCAATTATTGGAACAAAAGCGCGTCCCCACGCAGCGGTTGTAAATCATGTCGTTCAAGCCTTCGGCGCTATGTACCGTGGCCTCGACGGGACAAACATATTCGCAGGGGGCATTCTCGCAGTGCATGCAGGGGAGCGGTTGAAAATGGAAAGCCTCGGGTGCGTCCGCCGCTCCTTCGATATATCGATCGACGCGCAGCCAGTGCATCTCGCGGCCGGCCGCCACTTGCTCCTTGCCGACGACGGGAATGTTATTCTCCGCTTGGCAAGCGACGATGCAGGCGTTGCAGCCCACGCATGCCGTGAGGTCGATCGACATGCCCCATTTATGCTTGGGCGCTTCGTAGTCGTACGCCTGATAAAGCGTCAACGGCTCGTGCGCGCCGATCAGCATTTGCGCTCGTTCGCGCCGCTGCTCGCGCGTGGCGAAATCCGGCTCGGCACGGTACTCGCCGAGCGTGGCCGAAACGACCACGTGCCGGTCCTCCATCGCGTGATGACGCTGGGTGCAGGCCACCAATTCACGTTCCCCGGTGACGACAACTTTCAGGCCCGACGCGAACCAGGGCGCCGCGGATTGCCGCAGGGGATAGACGTCACTGCCGATCGTTTCCTTGGCTGTGCCGCCGATGCGACCGGCCCGCCGCCGACCGCCGCCCAAATAAACGGTCACCGTTCCGTCGGCATGGCCCGGCATCACCCAGCCGGGCGTTCGCACCGCTCGACCGTCTAATTGCAATTCCACAACCGGCATGTGATAGCCGCCATGCTCGCCGCCATGCGCGTAGGTTCCCTGGGCCAGGCCCAGTCGCCGGGCCGTGGCGGGACTCATGATCGCCGCATTGCCCCATGTCAATTGAGTCACCGGCTTCGGCAGTTCCTGCAGCCAACCGTTGTTCGCAAAGCGCCCGTCGTAAATCGTCGGGTCGGGCAGGAAAACGAGTTCCAGGTCGTCGCTATCGATCGCAGGCGCAGTCGCTGGCAGGGCTCTCGGCTTTGAGAGTTGTTGCTGCCAATTCTCAGCGAGTCGCACGGATTTCGGCTCGCGCCTCGAATCGGGAACCACGCCATCGTGCAACACAGTTTGCCAGCGCTGCTCGAATGCCTCGGCCGATGCCACATCATGCCAATGATCGCGCCAGGTTTCGCGGACGATGTCGCGTCCCGCCGTTTCGCGACCGTCAATAAGCAGCCCCAGTACTTCGTGCAGCGAGCGTCCCTCGTACAATGGCTCGATCAAGGGCTGCGCGATCGAGGCGGTTCCGTCGTAGGCCACGGCATCCGACCACGCTTCCAGATAATGGGCCTCGGGCAAGTGCCAATGGCACAGGTGAGAAGTTTCGTCTTCGTACAGGCTCACATGAATTCGTAAAGGAACTCGCGCGAGCGACTCGACCAGCGGCACGTCGGCAGGAGCCGTCAGTGCTGGGTTCCCGCCGAGCACCACCAGACAATCTACGTTGCCGCGTGCCATTTCTGCCGTCAGTTCGGCAAGCGACTGCATCGCTCCCGCGCTTGGCAACTCGTTCGCAGGAAGGTAACTCACCGTCTGCCCGACATTCCCTAATCGGTCGTTCATGGCATGCGCCAGCAGATGCACGCCGGCCGGTTGACGGTCGCCGGCCACGACGAGCGAGCGGCCGCGATGTTCCGTCAAGTCGCCGACGATCGCGGTCAACAATTTGTCGTGTGAGACAGCCGCGTCGCCGTCGACGGCTATCCCTAAGCGCGCGGCAATTGCTTGGGCCCAGGGGGCTATGTCCCTCCCGCGCACGGCCAGACGATGATCGGCTTTCGCGCCGGTGCAACTCACGGCGGTCTCGAGCATGTACAGCCGATTCATCGCGGCGTTTGGGGCATTGTCGCGACTCGTTCGCACACGTCGCCGCGCCGTAAAATCGCGCGCGTACCGCAAGTGGCCCGGCCCGGAGCAGAGAAAATCGGCATCCAACGCCAGTACGACGTCGGCGCGGCCGAACTCGTAACACGGATTCAGCACTTCCTCAAAGGCCAGCCGCGAGCCCTCGTGCGCGGCCGATCGATCGACGGCGTCATGCATGCACCATTTCGCCTGGGGATATCTTTTGAACAGGTCCGCCATCTGCCGGGCGAACGTCGGTGACGACACACTTTCCGTAATGATGCGCAGGCCGGCGCCCTGCCTGCTCTCTTGAAGAGTAAGGGCCGTCCGCAAGGCAGCGGTAGCGTCGCTCCAGGTGCGCGGCTGACCCGAATACGTCACCGCCGGCGATCGATCGGGATCGTAAAGCGTCAGCAATGACGCCTGATGCGCAGGGCTCGTCGCGCCGAGACTCGCCGGATGGTCGGGGTTCCCTTCGATCTTGATGGGGCGCCCCATGTAACTTTCGACCAACAGACCTACCGCGTCTCCCGCCAGCATCATTGTGGTGGCAAAGAACAACGGCCGGCCAGGAACGAGTTCTTCTGGGCGACGGACATACGGCACGATTTCGGTCGAGGGCGCCGGGCGGATCGAGCAGCCCGACACTCCCCCCAGGGCCAACGAGGCTCCCATCAGCGTGAGAAACTTGCGCCTGCTGAAGGCATCTGGCCAAATCGAAGCCTGGCTGGGAAATTCGTCGGCGACTAAACACTGAAACTCTTGCGACTCGGCGAGCTCTTCCAGGCTGCGCCAGAGCTGCTTGCCGCGCGCGCTGCTGGCCTGGTTTTGCAGCTCTGTAAGCCGTTGCCCCATGTTCTTACGGCAGCTCATCGATGGCACACTGAGCAACTTGTGAGGGTGACCGCGTCGTCCACGTCATATCGCTCCACAAGCTCTGGCCCCAATGTCGATTGATCGGCCGGACGCCGGTAAAGAATGTCGAAGATCTGTTCGCGCGGGCGAATTTGCCGTTCCGGATGGCGATGGCAATCCAGGCACCACTCCATCAGCAACGAGGCGCTTTGAAAGGTGAACGGCATCTCGTCGATCCGCCCGTGGCAGCTCGAGCAGCCGATGCCCTTCTGCACGTGGATGCTGTGATCGAAATAAACGAAATTCGGCAGGTTATGGACACGCCGCCAATGCAGAGGGGTATTCGCCTGGTAACTTTCGCGCACCGGCCGCAGCATGTTACTTCCCACCCAAATCTGCGAGTGGCAATTCATGCACGTCTTCGTATCCGGCAAACCGGCGAACGAGGATTCCTCAACCGATGTATGGCAGTAGCGGCAATCGATGCCCAGTACCCCCACATGGTGCTCGTGGCTGAAGGGGATTGCCTGATCGCGCATGATCCCCGCATCGGTGCCGTAGGACGAGCGAGTGAACGTCAGGCAAAACCACATCAACATAGGCGTCGCCAAGAACGACGCCAGAAGAATGGCGCGCGAGATAGCATTGGCGCTGCGCGGAAACACCTGCGGCATGCTCAACTCCCTGCGAAAACCGCCGCCGATTGCTCGCCCGCCCCGAAAAATGTCAACGCGCGTGCCTGCAAGTCGCATTCCAAACAGATGCAGCGATTGCTTAGGCTCTCGAATCCGAGCTAATTCCTGAGCATTCGCGAAGCTTACGGTCTAATTGGACGAGCGGCTTAACGAGCGATAGGTTCCACGGGAGTTCGGACCTGCAAGTTCCTTCGGCTTAAGCATCGGGAGGGGAGACCGATAGATAGTGGTGCACGCGCCGCGTTACACGTCGAGATTCCCGAATCACGACTTATGCTCCTCTAGACCTCAACATATGAGCTAGTCAGATATTGAATTCTCAAAACGCTGAGAACTGACGGGGGCGAGGACATGCTGGTGGCCTAACATCGACCATCGTGGCCCGAGGACGATCAATATAACCCTATGACTATGTGTTTCCGTTTCATAAAGGTTGCTCTAAGTCGAACGCCAACCATGGACGTTCGGGTTCAAGCATTCAGTTACTCAGGCGTCCTGGCATGCAGACGACATACAAGTCTCGACTACGATTTCACGGATCTACGGAGGGCTTACGACGGGAGATTCAGCGCATGCATGAAGCCTTCGACATTCGAGCATGCGTACTTTTTCTTCATCAATAGTCACATGAAGCGGGGCGGTATCGAATTTGCTGGCAATTGCTCGACGCCTCGAGCTTTCGTCGACGATCGCGACGTTATTAATCGCGGTCGCCCCATTCCATTGCGACAATAGGCTTGGGGCTTGATCGTCGTTCGCGCGATCATGTCCCGCGGCCGACCCATACCGGAAGTCGCAGTCGATGGAACGCCGAGCATTCAGCATTTACGGCGTCGTGCAAGGGGTGGGTTTTCGTCCCTTTGTGTGGAAACTCGCGCGTCAGCTTGATTTGCACGGGTTCGTAAGGAATACGCCGGGCGAAGTTCAAATCGAGATCGAGGGCGCATCCTCCGCCGTCGACCAGTTCTGCCAGGCGCTTTTGACCGAGGCACCTTCCCTGGCGAGGATTGATCGCTGGCATTGTCATGCCATCTCGTGTCGCGGCGACCAGGAGTTTCACATTGCGGAGAGCGAATGTCGCCACACAAGCGAGACGGTGATCACGCCTGATGCGGCCCTGTGCGACGACTGCCGGGCCGAATTATTCGACGCTGGAGACCGCCGCTACCGCTACCCATTTCTTAATTGTACGAACTGCGGTCCTCGACTGACGATTATCAGGTCCGCGCCCTACGATCGAGCGCGGACGACCATGAGCGCGTTCCCCTTGTGTCCGGCGTGCCAGCAGGAATACGACAATCCAGGCAATCGTCGCTTTCATGCGCAGCCGATTGCCTGCCCCGATTGCGGACCGCAACTGCAATTGCGCGACGCGCACGGCGCACGGCTGGCTGCTTCCGATGCCATCGTCGACCTGGTCGCGGCGATCCGGAAAGGCGAGATCGCGGCCATCAAAGGGCTGGGGGGTTATCACCTGGCCTGCGATGCCACGAGTGAAACGGCCGTCGCGATGCTGCGGGCGCGCAAGCATCGTGACAATAAACCGCTGGCCGTGATGGTGGGTAGCGCGGAACACGCCCAGCGTTATTGCCATATTTCGGCGGAAGAGCTGCGGCTGCTCTTGTCGCCGCGGGCGCCCATCGTGCTATTACGCCGGCGAAAAGATATCGCCAGCACCGATCAACTCGCGTCTTCCTTGGCCCCGGGCAATCCGTACCTCGGCGTCATGCTGCCCTACACGCCGTTGCATCATTTGTTGCTGCGCGCGGCGGGCCACCTGCCGCTGGTCATGACGAGTGGAAATCGCAGCGACGAGCCGATCGCCTATCAGGAGCCGGAGGTGTTCGAGCAACTCGGGAAGATCGCCGATCTTTATCTGACGCACAATCGCGAAATCCATATCCGTTGCGATGATTCCGTAACGCGCGTGATCGGCCGTCGAGAGCTAATCATTCGAAGGTCGCGCGGGTACGCGCCCGAGCCGATCCGCCTGCCGATGCCCGTCCCGCAGCCGATGTTGGCGGTCGGCGGTCAGTTGAAGGGGACGTTCGCGTTGGCCCAGCGGTCACAGGCGATCGTCAGCCATCACCTGGGCGATCTGGATCATTTTGAGGCGTACCGTGCCTTCGTTCGCGACGTCGGCCTTTACCAGCAGATGTTCGATGTTTGTCCGCAAACGTTGGTGCATGATCGGCATCCCGATTATCTCACCACGCGATATGCGCACGACCGGGGCGCGCGTGACGGACTGCGCTGTATCGGTGTACAACACCACCACGCGCACGTGGCGAGTTGCATGGCGGAGAATGATGTCCGCGAGCCGGTGATCGGTGTGGCCTTCGATGGGACTGGCTGGGGAAGCGACGGCGCGATTTGGGGCGGCGAGTTCCTGCTTACGGATTATGCCGACTACAAGCGGGTCGCACACCTGCGATACGTGCCGTTGGCTGGCGGCGAATCGGCCACTCGCGAGAACTGGCGCATGGCGGCGGCGTACTTACTGGATGCCGATTGTGATCTCGCGCCGCTGGCTTGCTGGTCGAGCGGCGACGCGGTGCGAACGTTGCGGCAAATGATCGACCGGAGGGTCAACTGCCCGCTGACTTCGAGCGCCGGTCGGTTGTTTGACGCGATTGCCGCCTTGCTGGGCGTGCGCGGCAAAACAACCTTCGAGGCGCAAGCCGCGATGGAACTGGAATGGCTGGCCACGGATGTGCCGATCGACGGAAGTTATCCGTTCGAGATCGCCCCGCCCGCCGACGGGGCCGGGTGGCCGATGGAACTTGACCTGCGCCCGACGATTCGCGCGATCACTCGAGAGGTGGCGCGTGGTATCGCGACAGCGCAGATCGCGCGCAGGTTCCACTCGACCATGGTCGAAATGATCGCCACGATGTGCGGACGCCTGCGCGATGCCAGTGGGCTTCGAACCGTCGCGCTCAGCGGCGGGGCGTTTGCGAACGCGCTACTGGCCGCCGAGAGTGAAGCGCGCCTAACGGCTGACGGCTTTCGCGTGCTGCGGCATTCCCAAGTGCCGACCAACGATGCGGGACTGAGCCTGGGGCAATTGGCCGTGGCCGCGGCGGTATTGCAGCAGAAATCGTCGCCGGCAGAGTCCGCAGTCGGCTCCCTCGCCCCAGGGCGCATGGCCGGAACTACTCGTCTTTCCACGTTCGAAATGGTTAATACTCCCTGAAAACTTTCGATCGCTTGGAGGAACCGCCCTCATGTGCCTGGGAATTCCCGGAAGAATAGTCGACACCTATCAGGAAAACGACATGCCGATGGGCAAGGTCGACTTCAGCGGCATTCAAAAACGCATCTGTCTGGCCCACACACCGGCGGCGACCACTGGGCAGTACGTGATTGTACACGTCGGATTTTCGCTCCAGGTGATCGACGAAGACGAAGCGCGGCAAGTATTCAACTTTCTCGAGCGGATGAACGAGTTGAGTGAATTGCGATCCGACGGTGAAGTCGACAGTGGGCCTGACTCCTCCGATTTCGCCAAACCCGCTCCGACAATAAGGGAGACGGACCCATGAAATTCCAAGACGAATATCGCGATCCGGTCGCCGCCGAGCGGATCTGCACCGCGATCAAGAAAGTCACCACGCGTCCCTGGACGATCATGGAAGTCTGCGGCGGCCAGACGCACACCATCGTGAAGTATGGCATCGACGAGTTGCTGCCGCACGAGATCGAGTTGGTGCATGGCCCGGGCTGCCCGGTGTGCGTAACGCCTTTGGAGATCATCGACAAGGCGATCGAGATCGCCTCCCGGCCGGGGGTGATTTTCTGCTCGTTCGGCGACATGCTACGGGTGCCCGGGAGCGATCGCGATTTATTCGCGGTGAAAGCCACTGGTGGCGACGTGCGGATTGTCTATTCACCGCTCGATTGTCTGACGATCGCGGAAAGGAATCCTGATCGCACCGTGGTGTTCTTTGCCGTCGGCTTCGAGACCACGGCTCCGGCGAACTCCATGGCCGTATATCAGGCGAAGAGGCGGAACATCAAGAACTTTGCCGTGCTCGTGTCGCACGTGCTCGTGCCGCCCGCGATGACGGCGATTCTTTCGTCCCCTCGCAATCGAGTGCAGAGCTTCCTCGCCGCGGGGCACGTCTGCGCGGTGATGGGTTACGAGGAGTATCTGCCGATCGCCGAAGAGTTCAAGATTCCGATCGTGGTCACTGGCTTCGAGCCGCTCGATCTGCTGGAAGGCATTTATCGCTGTGTGTGCATGCTGGAAGAGGGACGCATCGGCGTCGAAAACCAGTACACGCGGGCGGTCCGTCGCGAAGCCAATCTGCCGGCGGTGGAACTGATCCGCGAAGTGTTCGAGATCTCGGACCGTAAATGGCGCGGCATCGGCGGCATTCCCCAAAGCGGCTTCCGACTGACCCCGGCATATGCCGAGTTCGACGCCGAGCGACGCTATGCGGTCGACCATCTGGAAGTCGCGGAATCGAAAGAGTGCGTTAGCGGACTGATTCTGCAGGGATTGCTTAAGCCGCACGACTGTCCCGCATTCGGAAAGACGTGTACGCCCGAAAGTCCCTTGGGGGCGACAATGGTTTCGTCCGAGGGGGCCTGTGCCGCCTATTACCACTACGGACGTTTTCGCGGCGAGAGGCAACCGGAAACGGTCTACACCATTCAGGGCCAGGAACCGTCGCCATGTCGGGTCTAGAGAACGGTGATATTTCTGCGCTGTCGTGCCCCGTGCCGCGCACCGATTACGAGCGTGTGCTGTTGGGGCATGGGAGCGGCGGCAAGATGACCGCCGATCTGATTGAGCGCGTCTTTTTGCCGGCGTGGGACAACGGGATCTTAACGGCTCTTGAGGATCAGGCGACGTTTTATTTGAGTTCTAGTCATTTGAGTCATGGCCGTTCGCGTGATGCACAGGCGTCACACACCAATGGTCATCGCGGCCCACGCGTGGCCTTCACGACGGACTCGTTTGTGGTGCGGCCGCTGTTCTTTCCTGGTGGCGACATTGGCAAGCTGGCCGTGCATGGCACCGTGAATGATCTGGCCGTAGGCGGGGCAATTCCGCAAGTATTGTCGGCCGCCTTCATCCTGGAGGAGGGACTGCCGATTGCTGATCTCGAGCGCGTCGTGGCATCAATGCGCGAGGCGTGCCTCGAGGCCCAGGTCGAACTCGTCACGGGGGATACGAAGGTCGTCGATCGTGGCAAAGGAGATCAGATCTTTATTACGACCTCTGGCATTGGCGTCGTGCCCGAGGATCGAAATCTGTCGATCCATAATGCCCGGCCGGGGGATCACATCCTGATTTCGGGCACGATCGGCGATCACGGCATCGCCATTCTTTCGGTGCGCGAGGGGCTGGAATTCGAAACGCGCCTGGAAAGCGATACGGCTCCACTTTGCGGCTTGACCGAGGCCATGCTGACGACCGGGGCCAATATTCGCGCAATGCGCGACCCGACGCGGGGTGGCGTTTCCAGCACGCTGAACGAGCTGGCCCAGGCCTCGCAGGTGGGAGTGCGGCTGATCGAGTCGGCACTGCCCATGCGAAATGAAGTGCGTGGGGCATGCGAAATGCTCGGGCTTGATCCGCTGTACGTTGCCAACGAGGGAAAGCTGATTGCCGTGGTCGCGGCCGAGGATGCTGAGCGAGTACTGGCCGCGATGCGCGAGCATCCGCTGGGGAGGCAGGCCGCCGATATCGGCGAAGTGATCGCCGATCATCCAGGCATGGTGACTTTGAAATCAGTGGTGGGCGGCGAACGGGTCGTAACGATGTTGGCAGGAGAGCAATTACCGCGTATTTGTTGACGGCGGGGCCATCTCAAGAAAGTTAACGGTCGCCTGTGGTGAAACTTGCGCAGCAAACCGACGCCGTGAGTAGTATGGCCGCGGAGGCACCCCGCAAGGCCTCAAGCCAGATTCTCAGCGACGAGCGGAACGAAGCCCTCGATGCCCTGAATCGGTCTACCGCGCAACTCTTCTTTTCCGGCGCCGCGGCTGGACTTGAAATTGGCTTTAGCCTGTTTCTGATGGCCACTGTCCATGAGCTGTGCGCGGGGCAACTTCCCGCGCCAGTCGTGCAGCTTCTGATGGCCAATATGTATTCATTCGGCTTCGTATTAGTGGTATTGGGACGGTCCGAGCTTTTTACGGAGCAGACCAGCCTGGCCGTAATGCCGGTCATCAGCGGTCAGGCCTCGTTCACGTCGCTGATTCGGTTGTGGTCGGTGATCTTTGTGGCCAACGTTCTGGGAGCCGGAGCTTTCGCCTGCGCAGCGGCTTTCGTTGGTCCGGCGCTGGGCACTTTTGACGCCGAGACGTTGGGTTCGATCGCCCATCGCATGACCGACCATCCGGCGATTGCCATCGTTTGTAGCGGCATCTTGGCAGGCTGGCTGATGGGGCTGTTGTCTTGGGTCGTGGCCGCCGGACGTGACACTATCAGCCAAATTGTCATCGTCTGGCTCGTGACCGCGGCCATCGGGCTGGCCCAATTGCACCACGTCGTGCTCGGTAGCGCGGAGGTGCTAGCCGGCGTGTTTGCGAATACGGATGTCACGATCGCCGATTTCGGACATTTTTTATTGTGGACCACCGTGGGGAACGCCCTGGGAGGTCCATTTTTTGTGGCCCTGTTGAAGTCCGTTCATTCCAGCAAGGATCAATCGCGACAAACGCAGTTCTCATTTCGGAAAGGATAGCAGCCATGGCACAACAGAATGGACATTTTGCGGGCCACGTTCCGGCAGTGAAAGAAGTGCACATCATATGGCTGACGGCGGGCCTGGGCTGCGACGGCGACTCTGTTTCGATCACCGCGGCAACGCAGCCGAGCATCGAGGACCTGGTGATGGGCGCCTTTCCAGGGCTGCCCAAGGTGCATCTGCACAACCCGGTGCTGGCCTATGAAAACGGTGACGAGTTCATGCGGTTCTTTTACCAGGCGGCCGAGGGGCGGCTCGATCCGTTTGTGTTCGTGGTCGAAGGATCGATTCCCAACGAGACCATCAAGAAGGAAGGCTACTGGGCCGCACAAGGGACCGACAAGCATACCGGCCAGCCGATCACGACCTGCGAGTGGATCGATCGATTGGCGCCCAAAGCATGGGCCATCGTCGCGATCGGCACCTGCGCGGCTTATGGCGGCATTCACGCGATGGAGGGAAATCCGACGGGATGCATGGGGCTGGCGGACTACTTGGGTTGGAATTTCAAGTCCAAAGCAGGATTGCCGATCGTGAATGTCCCGGGCTGTCCTGTGCAGCCCGACAATTTCATGGAAACCGTGTTGCACTTGCTGTACCACGCGGCGGGCCTGGCGCCGGCGCCCCCCTTGGACGATCAACTGCGTCCGCTGTGGCTCTTCGGCAAAACTGTACACGAGGGGTGCGATCGGGGTGGGTACTACGAGCAGGCCCAATTTGCCACGGCGTACGGACAGCCGGAATGCCTGGTCAAGCTCGGCTGCTGGGGACCAGTCGTGAATTGCAACGTTACGAAGCGCGGCTGGATGGCGGGCATTGGTGGCTGCCCCAACGTCGGCGGCATTTGCATCGGCTGCACGATGCCGGGCTTCCCCGACAAGTTCATGCCGTTTATGGACGAGCCGCCGGGAGCGCGGCTCTCATCGACGGCCATTGGCCTCTACGGCCGACTGATTCGCTCACTGCGAAAGTACACCAATCATTCCTCGAACAAAGAGCCGAAATGGCGCCATCGGGGCCAATTGACCACCGGCTACAAACCAACGACTTACGGGACGAAATAGCTACGAATCACACACCCGGCGGCGCAGGACTGGTTCGTCGCCCGGCACGCAAAAGGAGCTTCTTCATGGCAACTACCACCGAGCGGCAGGGCGATACCAAACGCCGTAACCTCGTCGAGATGTCGTGGGATCCGATTACGCGCATCGTGGGTAGCCTGGGCATTTTTACCAAGATCGATTTCGATAATCGCGAGGTGGTGGAATGCCATGCCACGAGCTCGATCTTTCGTGGCTACAGCATCTTCATGAAAGGGAAAGACCCGCGCGACGCCCATTTCATCACCAGCCGGATCTGCGGCATTTGCGGTGACAATCACGCCACCTGCTCGGTCTACGCCCAGAACATGGCTTATGGAATTCGCCCGCCCGATATTGCCGAATGGATCGTGAATCTGGGCGAGGCCGCGGAGTATATGTTCGACCACAACATCTTCCAGGACAACCTGGTGGGTGTCGACTTCTGCGAACAGATGGTCAAAGAGACGAACCCTAGCGTGCTACAACGCGCGGAGAACACGCCTTCGCCCAATGGCGACCTGCACGGATTCAAGACAATTGCCGACATCATGCGCGCCTTGAATCCGTTCACGGGGGTCTTCTACCGCGAGGCATTGCAGATGAGCCGCATGACCCGCGAGATGTTCTGCCTGATGGAAGGGCGGCACGTGCATCCTTCGACGATCTATCCCGGTGGCGTGGGAACGGTGCCGTCGATCCAACTGTTTTCGGAATACCTGGTGCGGTTGATGAAGTATGTCGAGTTCATGAAGAAAGTCGTCCCATTGCACGACGATCTGTTCGACTTCTTCTACGAAGCGCTACCGGGTTATGAGAAGGTCGGCGAGCGACGTATCCTGCTCGGCTGTTGGGGATCTTTCCAGGATCCCAAGATCTGCGACTACACGTACAAGAACATGGAAAAATGGGGCAACGCCATGTACGTCACGCCGGGCGTCGTTGTCGATGGCCAACTGGTCACCACGAGCCTGGTTGATATCAACCTGGGGCTGCGCATCTTGCTGGGCAGCTCGTTCTATGACGACTGGCAGCAAAGCGGCGAAACCTTCGTACCCAATGACCCGCTAGGGAATCCGGTCGACAAGCGGCATCCTTGGAATCAGACCACGATTCCGCGTCCCCAAAAACGCAATTTCCAGGACAAGTACACGTGGGTGATGTCGCCGCGTTGGTTCGATAAGCGGACTAACGATTATCTGGCGCTCGACACCGGTGGCGGACCGATTGCCCGGCTGTGGGCGACGGCCTTGGCGAACAAGGTCGACGTCGGTTACGTGCAAGCAACTGGCAAGAGCGTCAAGATTCGCCTGCCGAAGACGGCCATGCTGCCTGAGAAGGAATTCGAATGGAAGATACCGCGCTGGAGCAATGCGCTCGAGCGTGATCGGGCGAGAACGTACTTTCAGGCTTATGCGGCCGCGATGGCACTCTACTTCGTCGAACGCGCTCTTGAGGAAATCCATAAGGGACACAACAAGACGTTTACCGAATTTACCGTGCCGGACGAAGCGATCGGTTGCGGCTTCCATGAAGCGGTGCGCGGCGTGCTCTCGCACCACTTGGTGATTCGCGACAAGAAGATAGCGAACTATCATCCGTACCCCCCCACGCCCTGGAACGGCAGCCCACGCGATTGTTACGGGACGCCCGGGCCTTATGAGGACGCGGTGCAGGGGACGCCGATCTTCGAAGAAAACGGTCCCGACAATTTCAAGGGGATCGACATCATGCGTGCCGTCCGCAGCTTCGATCCTTGCCTCCCCTGCGGGGTACACATGTACTCGGGCCAGGGGAAGTTGCTGAACGAGGTTCGTCACGTACCAATGCTGGGGGTGCAAACTCATTGAGCGCGTTGCTGCGGTGTGCCGGGTCCTTCAATCAACGACCGGAGGTATCTATGACCGACCAGCCTAAGTTGGCCGACTCGATTGAGCGCATCGATCAGCTCATCGACGAGATTGAGAGCGTCGCGGATCCTGCGGCACAGAGCCAAATGCGCGAGCTCGTACAATGTATTCTCGATTACCACGGCGCGGCCGTGGGACGCATGATGCAATTGCTGCAGAATACGCCTGGCGAGACGGCGACGACTGTCGAGCGGTTGGCCGGCGACGAATTGGTAGCGAGCCTGCTCTTGTTGCACGGCTGCCATCCCGAGGATTTCGCAGAGCGCGTGTCTCAAGCGCTGTCGCGCGTGCGGCCGATGCTGGCCGCGCACGGAGGTGACGTAGAACTGTTGCGAATTGCCGACGGCGTCGTGCAGTTAAGACTGTTAGGCAATTGCCACGGCTGTCCGTCTTCGACGGCGACCATGAGGGCACACGTTGAGCAAGCGATTTACGAGCTGGCCCCGGAAACTGTCGGCCTCGAAGTCGAAGGGGCAATCCCGGCCGCTGCCGCGGCGCCGGCCGGATTCGTACCTCTTGAGCAGCTCTCTTGGCAGTGATCTCTTGGGCTGGAGAAAATATGTCCCTCAATGCTTCGACCAGCGGCCTGGCCGCTTTGCGACGATTTGCCAGACCCGCGCCGATTACGAACGAGAAGTGCGAACTGTGCAGCGCCGCCATTGCGGCCGAGCACGGGCATCTTGTCGAGCGGGCCAACGGCCGCGTGCTATGCGTGTGCGAGCCGTGCGCGATCCTGTTTGGCAACCAGGTCGCGCAGAAGTATTGCCGGGTGCCGCGCACGATCGCGCGACTCGCGGGTTTTGCGATGGACGATGCCCAATGGAATAACCTGGGCATTCCCATCGGGTTGGCGTTCTTGTTTCATTCGTCGGTCGAAGGGGGCATCGTGGCCGTTTACCCTTGCCCGGTCGGGCCCATGCGTTCGCAACCCTCTGCCGAGGCGTGGGCCGATGTGGTGGCGTGCAATCCGTCGCTGGCCACACTCGAACATGATACCGAAGCGCTGCTGATTCATCGCATCCATCCCGCGCGCGCGTATTTTCGTGCACCCCTCGACGAGTGCTACAAGCTGGTGGGACTGGTGCGCTCGCGGTGGCGCGGCGTTAGCGGCGGCACGGAAGTGTGGGAAACGATTGCCGATTACTTCCAGGCGCTTCACCGGCGTGCGAGTACCGATGCCTGACCTTTCCTTTCAAATTGAATCCGTGCAACCGGCGCAATTCGCGGCGGTGCCGCAACTGCTGTTTCAGTTGCGCATTCGCGATGGCGAAACAGCGGCGATGGCAACCGTGCAATCCCTATCCCTCAACGTGCAGATTCGCATCGAGCCGACGCGGCGTGGTTACCAAGGTGTCGATGCCCCGGGCCTGCGTGATTTGTTTGGCGATCCACTGCGTTGGGGAGCCACGATGCGCAGCCTACTGTGGACGCATGTCACATGTGTGGTGCCCGCCTTCACGGGCGAGACAATATTCGACCTGTCGATTCCCTGCAGCTTCGATTTCAATGTCGCTGCCACGAAATACTTCGCTTCGCTCGAGGCGGGCGACATTCCGTTGTGCTTCCTGTTCAGTGGAACGATGTTCTACCAGAGTGCGCGTGGGCTGCAGGCGGGCCAGATCTCTTGGGAGAAAGAAGCTGTGTTTCGTCTGCCGGCCGAGACCTGGCACGAGTTGATGCGACGCCATTTTCCCGATGCCGTGTGGCTGAACATCCCGCGAGACTTGTTTGCAGAATTGCAGGAATTCAAGAATCGGCAGGGGCTGCCATCCTGGGATCAGGCACTCGCGCGGCTCTTGACCCAAGCGGATCGGAACGAAGTTCGGACTTAGCAATATGGATACCACGAAGCTTGATCGGCTGATCGACGCCCTTGTGTACGAAGGGTATTTGCTTTACCCATATCGCCCCGCGATCAAGAACCAGGTCCGTTGGACGTTCGGAGGTGTGTACCCGCGCTCGTGGAGCGAGGCGGAGCCGGGACGCGATCGCTGGCGAACGCGGGCGAACCTGCTGCACGACGGTGTCCCAGCAGTGCTGGAAATCCAAGTCCGCTTTCTACAGATCGTCGATCGCGTCATAGCAGTTCAAGCCGGAGATGATTGGGATGTGGTGCCATGCTTGACCGTCGACGACACGCAATACCATAGCTGGCAAGAGTGCCGTGAACGGCGCGTAGAACTTTCCCTGAATCTGCGGAATGTTCTTGCGCAAAAGCTCAGCCACCGGTTCGCATTTTCCGCCGATGAGTCGCGCAAAGAAATTCTCGCGCTGAACGGACAGACCGCAGGCATGTTGATCCGGCGGCAGGTCGCGGTACGGGGGCGGATCGAAATCTTGGCCTCGCCTGTGGGCGAAAATGCGTCGCTCATCGAGATTTCGGTTGCCAATGAAACCGAAATGCCGGCTTCGGCCGAAGCTCCGCAGCAATCCGCGGTGAGTGCGAGTGCGGCCGATCGTGCCGCGGCCTCATCACGAGCGCTGGCTGCAACGCACGCGGTCGTTCGTACGTGTGGCGGCCAGTTTGTCTCGTCGATCGATCCCTCGCCGGAGTATCGGGCGGTGATTGATAGTCACCCATCGGACGGGTTGTGGCCTGTGCTTGTCGGACCGGACGAGGCGCGTGACACGATGCTTTGCTCACCGATCATTTTGTACGACTATCCGCAAATTGCCGAGGAGAGCCACGGCGACTTCTTCGACGCGACCGAAATTGACGAGATGCTGACGCTGCGGGTATTGACGCTGAGCGACGACGAGAAGCGGCAAGTCGCGGCGTTTGACGAACGCGGTCAGGCACTGCTGAATCGAACCCGCGCGTTGGCAGAGCGCCAACTGGCCACTCTGCACGGAGTTACGCGACAACTCGGAAGCGGTGAAAGCTGACTGTCATGAACGATCCCTGGGACTTTTCCGAGCGGCGGATTCTGGAATGCGTGCAGGCCGGCCCTTACGAGCTGCGCCTTGGAGACCGGGTACGCATTCGGCCCCGCGCGCGAGCTGATATTTTTGACATGGCCTTGGCCGGCAAAAGCGCGACGATCGACAGCATCGAGCAAGATTTCGAAAACCGCGTCTATCTGGCGTTGACGATCGACGACGATCCCGGGGCCGATCTGGGGCAGGCGCGGATGATCGGCCATCGGTTTTTCTTTGCGCCGGAGGAAGTAGAACCCGTCTCGACCGACGTGGAAGCATGAATTGCAGGTGATGCGGGAATGGCAATGTCGAACAAGATCTTGATCGCCGGCGTGGGAAATATCTTTCTCGGGGACGACGCGTTCGGCG